>RDXT01000890.1 GCA_004292985.1 Bacteroidota bacterium | reverse complement strand
ACCCGCGTAGTGGCCATTCACCCCAATCCGGTCGTGGATTTCCGCAAAACCGATGTCTGCGCACTCGATTCGGCCCAGTTTAACAATGACAGCCGGATCGTGAAGGTACTCGATGATGTAATCAGCACCTGGACCTGGAACTGGGGCGATGGCAGCAGTTCCGGCAGCATCCCTGATCCGGTGCACGTATATACCCGCGACGGTACCTATACCGTGACGCTGACTGCCCGGAGCGACAAGGGCTGCGAAACCAGCCTGTCCAAAGAAGTGGTGATTTTCCCGCTTCCTTCTACGCCTGACATTCAGAATGATACCGTCTGCTTCGGCGATCCGGCTCTGCTGATTGCGCTGCCTTCGGCCAATACCTCCATCATTCACTGGTATTACGAGCTGAGCGATCCATACTCTTTCCAGAGCAGCACCGTTTACAATACCGATCCGGTGGTGTATGCGCAGACCTATTATGTGCAGCCTATTTCCGAAAAAGGATGCTGGGGTACCCGCGTGCCGATCCGCGCTTCACTGTTTGAAAACGGTAACTTTGAGATCATTCCCGACCGCCGGGTAGCAGACATTCCGGAGGCTGCGATTTCTTTTTCAGCCAATGGCAGCAAAGGCATAGACGATTACCGCTGGTCCTTTGGCGATGGCGGCACCTCTGTACTCTCCGACCCTGTGTACAATTATCTGTATCCGGGTATCTATGAGGTAATTCTCCGCCTGACCGACAAAGACGGCTGCGAAGAAGTACTGACCGATCAGGTGGAAATCCGCGAGCTGATTGTGGTGCATATCCCAAGTGCATTCAGCCCCAATGCCGATGGATTTAACGATGAGTTTTTCGTTCAGTCCCAATTGATCTCCACCTTCTCCTTCCAGGTCTTTAACCGCTGGGGTCAGATGCTGTATGAAACCAACAGCCCCGACTTCCGCTGGAATGGCCAGACACCCGACGGTAAATCTGTGAAAGAGGGTGTCTATATGTATCGGATGCAGGCTACAGATATTCACGGTAATCCCATTGAGAAAGCAGGCACCATCACGGTGGTCCTTTAAGATAAAGAAACAGGCAGATATTGTAGGCCGGAAGGCAAAACCCTTCCGGCCATTTTTAGTTATCCCTTCTCTAACTGGCTGAATGTGAGACGTATTCCCCCCTTTTTTTTGTTGCACATCGTGGCAGCACTTTTCCTGCTGCTCGCTGCGATCCCCCTCAAAGGGACCCATATTACCGGCGCTGAGATTACGTATAAATGCGTGAACCCTGCGACCAGTTCTTATGAAGTAACAATCACCGTTTATCGGGATTGTATCAACGGGCAGGCTCCTTTTGATGCCAACATCCGTTTGTTCGTATTCAGAGGAAGTAACGGAACCCTCTTTACCACCCGCCAGATTACGCTGAATACGACCGCGGTAGAACTGATTCCGGTGTACTGGAACTCCTGCACGGGCGTGCCTTACAATCTGTGTGTAGAGTATGCGAAATACAAAACCACCATCAATCTGCCGCCCCTGGCCGGGGGCTATAACCTGGCCTGGGCACGCTGCTGCCGGAACAACATTGTAACCAATATCTTCACCAACCAGGGGATTACGGTGCTGGCCAGTATTCCGGGGACCAATATTACAGGCTGCAACTCGATGCCGACCTTCAACAACCTGCCTCCGGTATTTTTGTGTGTGGGTCAGCAGTTTTCCTTTGACCACTCCGCCTTCGACGTGGATGGCGACTCACTGGTGTACAGCATTGCCAATCCCTTTACAGGCATTAGTACGACAGGGCAGGGAGCCACCCAGTTTAATCCCGTGGTGAGCATAGGCGGAGGCGGCAATCCGATGGGACCTCCCCCTTACCAGAACATTAATTTTCTCGGCGGATACTCCTTCACAGACCCTTTTGCTTCCGGTAACTTCGGCATAGACGCCCAGTCGGGCCTCCTTACGCTCACCCCTACCCAAACGGGTATTTCTGTGTTTGCTGTATCGGTAAAAGAGTACCGCAATGGCGTTTTGCTGAGTGAAAACAAGCGCGATTTCCAGATTTCCGTGATTAACTGTGTGCCACAGGGCCAGGAGCCTGATATCAACAGTGCACCTGTGGCCGGCGGCACAGGAGATACCATTTATACCGATCCCAAGAAAAACATCTGTTATACGATCACCCTCACCGATCCGAATGTCGGAGATACGGTGGAGCTTTTTCCGGTGAGTGCGACCTT
>RDXT01000596.1 GCA_004292985.1 Bacteroidota bacterium | reverse complement strand
GCCTTTGTCAAGCCCTTTAAAAATGAAAATGCGATAGACTGGCTCGGCTCCCGCGCCTATGTAACCTTCAGCCCCTTTCGGGAAATGCGGATTAAATTTGGGAAAGACCGCGCCTTTTGGGGAAACGGATACCAAAGCCTCCTCCTTTCCGACTATGCCGCCGACTATCTGCTGCTGACGGTCACTACCCGCGTCTGGAAACTGGAGTATGTGAACCATTTTACCCAGATGATTGACTTTATTCCGGGTAAAAGCGATCGTGATGGTACCTATCCGCGTAAATATGGAGCCTTTCACCAGCTTTCCTTTAAACCGGACAAACATATATCGCTGGGGGTGTTTGAATCGGTCGTGTATAATCCCTGGCTCCCCAACGGCCAGCGCGGATTTGAACTTCAGTACCTCAATCCGCTGATTTTTTACAGAGCCGCCGAGCAGTTTATCGGAAGCCCGGACAATGCCCTGCTGGGTGCTCACGCCAAATGGAACCTCCTGAACCATGTTCAGCTCTATGGCCAGTTTTTGCTCGATGACTTCAATTTCGGCTTTTTCAGGCAGGACAAAGGCTATTGGGGCAACAAAACCGGCTGGCAGGCGGGCATTAAGTACATTGATGCCTTCCGCATTCCGACGCTGGACATTCAGGCAGAATACAACCGTGTGCGGCCCTACACCTATCAGCATTTTAATACCTCATCCAACTACGCCCATTACGGCCAGTACCTGGGGCATGCTGCCGGAGCAAATCTCTACAGCGCCCACCTCATTTTGCGCTATCACCCCCTGGCCGCGCTCAATGTATTTCTTTCCGGAACGATGCTGATGAAGGGCCTCGACCAGAATGGCATCAACTATGGCGGCGACATCCGTATCCCGCAGGTGGACCGTCCGGACGATTTCGGCAACAGCGTAGGACAGGGGAATCCGTGGAATGTCAGGGACCTGTATGGAAGGGTGAGCTGGCAGCTATGGAAAAGTGATGCCTGGATCGAGGCAGAGGGGCGCTACCGCAGAGAAAATGAGGTCTCTTCGCTCAGCTTTCAGGCGGGACTGAGGATGAATATGACGGGCCGGATGGTGAAGTTTTAAATTCCCGACCGATTTTAGCGCGTATGCGGGCTGCTGCCGCTGTGTCTTTTTGAAGCAGGGCCGCCTCCGCAATTTGTTCGTAAGGCAGTTTCAGGGCCTGAAAAGAGAGGGAAATGCGTGCAGAAAGGACACCGCTGCGGTCCTGCGCACGGGCAGCCAGCAAGTGGTTCCAGGCTTTGTCTATCGCGTCGGCGCGGGCGTGGCTTTTGTGGCTGGGGTGAATGGCCGTTTGGCGATAAGACTCCGCCAGATAATAATGTGCGTGTGCCTTGGCTTCTTCGCTCAGGGCATCCTCTTCCACGATCAGGCGGGAAAAGGCGCTGATCGCTTTTTCATATGCTCCGGACTGGTACAGGTCGAGCGCCGCCGCCATGCTGTAGAGCCGGGGCGCAGCAGAGAGCGTGGAAAAACTGAGAGCAAAGAGCAGAAAGAAACTGGCGGCTGTTTTCATAAAAAAAACGGGAAAACCGCCATCGGCAGCCTTCCCGTTCCCGTGATTATTTGTTCATCGCGGCAAGTTTCTTGCCGTATGCTTCCATTTCATCCATGCGGTTGGTATTGCCGGTGATGACCACCAGCTGGCTCAGCCACTCGCGCTCATTGGGCTGCTGCTCGTGCAGGAACTTCATGTGCGGATAGGCCTTGTCGAGCAGCGCGAGGATTTTTTCGTTCAGCTCGTCAATTTTCTTCTCATTGTTGGTCTTGGCTTTTTCCTCGCTCAGGGCGGCTGCCTGGTTAATATAGCTTGCGCCCAGGCCATAGTGGGCCTCGATGCTGCTATTGTCGGTGGACAGCACCTGGGTGTACAGTTCCATCGCTTTTTCGTTTTGCTTGTTGCGCTCCAGCATGGAAGCGTAGGCCAGCTTGATGGTGTTGTTGGCGGGATCTTTGGCGATGGCCGCCTCAAACTTTTTCACAGCACCTTCAAAAAGAGACGGATTTTGCTGGTAAATGCTCAGTTCGATTGTAGAGATGTCTTTGTCTCCTGTCAGGGCGATGCCTTCTTCAAGGAGGGTAAGCGCTTTCTCAGGGGTTTTCTGGGCATTATATACCACAGCGAGCTGGCGGTACACATAGCTCAGCTGACCTGAGTCCTGCTTAAACTCCTGGGTAAAAGAGGCGTTTTCGCGGAGTTTGGCCAGTTCTTCAGGCTTGGGTGTTATGTAGCGGGTTTTATAGAGGCTGATGGATTTTTCCAGCCAGGTTACCGCGTTGGCAGTATCAGCGAGGGCGAGGTGGATCGGGCCCAGCAGACGGCTGGTCAGGAATACGTCTGGATTTACTTCCTCGGCTGCGTTGATGTACTTGAGGGCTTCGGCATGCTTCTGTGCATCGAAGAGGGAGGCACCTTCAAAAAAGAGGGCATACCAGAGGTTCTGTGCGCTGTTGTCCAGAACAAACCTTTTTTTGTATTCAGCACCATCCAAACTGTTGTAGGCGGAATCGAGATAGACTTTGGATCTCCATGCCGCATCAGGATACTTCTTTTTCAGATCTGCCAGGGTTGGGTCTTCACCCGCATTGGCTACCCGGAGATAGGCTTTGTGGAGGTTGTAATATGCCTTGGAAACAGGCTTGGTGTTTTTGGTAAACAGCGCCTTATTGGCAATACCTTCTTCGAGCTTTGAAATAGCCTCGCCCACATTGTTTGCGTCGAGTGCCATTACGCCGGAGGTTACCTTACTGTTTTGTCCATGCAGTTGCCATACTCCTGCGATCAAGAGGAGGATGACAATAGAGAGTTTCTTCATCATACAGAGGAGGGTTAGAAAATAAGGATAAGATCGGATTTTAGGTTAATTTCCACAAGAGGGGTTATTCTTCATCGTCGGCCTGCTCGATGACCCGTGCCACAGATGCGATTTCATCGCTTCCTTTCAGCTTGATCAGGCGCACGCCCTGGGTATTGCGGCCCAGTGTGCTGATCTCTGATACGCGCATACGGATCGCGATACCGTTTCGTGTCATAATCATCAGGTCTTCGTCTTCCTGGCCTTCTACCTGCTTGATCGCAATCAGCGGCCCGGTTTTGTCGGAGATATTGAGGGTTTTAACGCCTTTGGCGCCCCGGTTGGTCTGGCGGTAGTCAGAGATCGGCGACTGTTTGCCATATCCTTTTCCAGAGACCACCAGCAGGTTCTGATTCTCTTCAGCCACAACGACCATGCCAATCACCGCATCACTGTCGCCCTGGAGGGTAATTCCTTTTACGCCCATCGCACCCCGGCCCATGTCGCGGACCTGGTTTTCCTGAAAACGCACTGCGTATCCGGAGCGGGAGGCGAGAATCACTTCACTTTTGCCATTGGTGAGCTTCGCTTCGATCAGTTCATCATCTTCATTGATGGTGATCGCGATGATGCCTGCGGTCCTCGGACGGCTGTATTCTTCCAGGAAGGTCTTTTTCACAAGGCCTTTTTTGGTGGACATCAGAATGGAGTGATTTTGCAAAAACTCCACATCATCGAGCGTATGCACCGCCACATAGGCTTTTACACTGTCTTCGCGGTCAATGCTGATCAGGTTCTGGATCGCTCTGCCCCGCTGGGTGCGCTCTGCCACAGGGATTTCATATACCCGTAGCCAGAAGCATTTGCCTTTGGCCGTAAACAGCAACAGGTGGTCGTGGGCGCGGGTGCCAAATACGTGCTCCACAAAGTCATTGTCCTTGCGTCCGGCTCCGCGTGCCCCTGTACCGCCCCGGCCCTGAGCCTGATAATCGGTGGCAGGTGTACGCTTAATATAGCCCTGGTTGGTAATGGTGAGGATCATGTCGTCGTTGGCGATCAGATCTTCGATCCGGATTTCGCCTTCGGCGTAGGTGATTTCGGTGCGGCGAGGATCGCCGTACTTGCTCTTGACTTCGAGCAACTCCTCTTTTATAATGCCCATCCGCATTGTTTCGTCAGACAGCACGGACTCCAGGTAGTCAATTTTTTCACGCACCTCGCGGTACTGCTGCTGGATGCTTTCGCGCTCCAGACCTGTCAGGCGCTGAAGGCGCAGGTCCAGAATCGCCTTGGACTGGATTTCGGAGAGGCCAAAGCGCTGCATCAGCCCTTCTTTGGCGGCCTCAGCCGTCCGGGAGTTGCGGATCAGGCTGATCACTTCGTCCAGATGATCGAGGGCGATCAGCAGGCCTTCGAGGATGTGCGCGCGTTTGCGGGCTTCTTCGAGTTCGTAGCGGGAGCGGCGCACCACTACCTCGTGGCGGTGGTCCACATAGTGCCGGATCATGTCGCGCAGATTCAGCGTCTGCGGGCGGCCATTGACCAGGGCTACGTTATTGATACTGAAGGCAGTCTGAAGCGGCGTAAGCTGGAAAAGCTGATTGAGCACCACCCTGCCGTTGGCATCGGGTTTCACATCGATCACCAGACGCATACCCTGGCGGTCAGACTCGTCGCGGGCATCGGCGATGCCTTCTATTTTTTTCTCCTGAACGAGCTGGTCAATCTTGGCGTGGGTAGTGGCTTTATTTACCTGATAGGGCAGCTCTGTGAAGATAATCTGCTCATAGCCATCCTTATCTGTCTCAATATCAGCCTTTCCCCGGATCACCACCCGTCCGCGGCCCGTTTCAAAGGCCTCGCGGATACCGTCTGTGCCGCAGATAATCCCGCCTGTGGGGAAGTCGGGGCCTTTCATATACTTCATCAGGCCCGCCACGTCGATCGTGTTGTCATCTATATACGCCACGATCGCGTCCACGCACTCGCTGAGGTTGTGGGGCGGCATGTTGGTGGCCATACCGACCGCGATGCCGCTGGCGCCATTGATCAGGAGGTTGGGCACCTTGGAGGGCATTACCGTAGGCTCCTGCAGGGAGTCGTCGAAGTTGTTGCGGAAGTCAACCGTGTCTTTTTCGAGGTCGGAGAGCATTTCCTCGGCGATCCGGCGGAGACGGGCCTCCGTATAACGCATCGCAGCGGGGTTGTCCCCGTCTATCGAGCCAAAGTTGCCCTGCCCATCTACCAGCGGATAGCGCAGCGACCAGTCCTGAGCCATGCGGACCATGGTCTCATACACAGCCGAGTCGCCGTGAGGGTGATATTTGCCCAGCACTTCCCCGACAATCCTTGCAGATTTTTTGTGGGAGCGGTTGCTGGCAAGCCCCAGTTCCGACATTCCATACAACACGCGGCGGTGCACAGGTTTCAACCCGTCGCGCACATCGGGTAGCGCCCTCGACACAATCACGGACATAGAGTAGTCTATGTACGCAGATTTCATCTCCTCTTCGATGACCCGGATAACGATTTTATCTTCTGCCATAAGTGTTCGCCTGTTTGGGCGTATGTAACCAGTTGTTTCTTCGGGGTAAAATTACGCAAATCTTCGCAGGGATAAAAACCCCTTGTGGCAAGTAGATATGAAGGCTTTTTTTACACTATTTGACCCCCTGACCCGCCCACAGGATACATCAGACGGGGTACACCTGCCTGAGGTCACATGTAAAATAAGGTATAAGTATTTGTTTATCAGCATATTGCAAAAAATAATTCTATTTGTTACTTTGCTTCTGAAGGCGTTTCATTCCATCCGGGGCACGATGTAAGCAAATGGGGCTGCAACGATATCCGCTCATGCAGCCGGGGGTGTAGGAGGGCGGCACTTTTGGTTTTTTTCGCGAAAGCAGATATAGATACTTTTGAAGTATAGAATGAGATTATGCGTAAGACAGATTTATCGCCTGCTCAATTGCGTGACCTTGGGATATTTCACCTGATCCTTGAACATCATGGGTGGGATGATCCCTGGGATACCGAATCGCGCCTCGATGCAGGGGAACGCGTCAATCCGGAAGGGGTGCGCGGCCTGCGCAATGGGAATGGATACCTTCAGGCCCGTTTTCACGCGCCTGTGAATATGATCAGCCTCATGGCCACCGATACGCACCGCGAAGGTAAGGTGCAGTTTCACTTCTTTTTCGACAAAAAACCCGAGCGGATTTTGGAATGGATCGGCGAAATCGGACAGACCATTTCACTCGACAACTATCCCGACCTGCTCAAAAAAGCCGGCGGACGCTGTGAAATGATCCTGCTCGAAGTCTCAGATACCGAAATTTATGAAGTAACTCCCCCTGCCGGAGCCGCAAATGAAAAGCATACATAATTGATTTTCAGCCCCATCTCCATAAATTTTCGCTCATAGGCGGTAAGGACTTTGGCATCAGCGCCGATATGCTCATCTTCATGCAGGTCAAAACTCAGGGCGTGAAAGCGGATATTGCCTTCCCTGACAAATACCTCAAGCCCAAACTGAAACAGCGGCAGATTGTCTGTTTTGAAGTGAACCTTACCCCCGGGCCGCAATACCTGCTGATAGATCTTCAGAAAAGAAGTATTGATCATCCGGTGCTTGGCGTGCCGGTTTTTGGGAAAAGGATCGGGGAAGGTAACCCACAGTTCATCTGCCTCGCCTTCCGCAATTTTTTCATGCAGCTCATTGAGGTGGATGTGTAAAAATGCTATATTGCCTACTCCGTTGTCTAAGGCCTGCTTTGCGGGATACCAGAGGCGGTCAGGCTTGAGATCCACTCCTATAAAGTTGCGCTCGGGGTGTTTCGTAGCCATTTCATAGCTGAAATCCGCTTTTCCACAGCCCAGTTCCAGGATAAGCGGCTTGTTTTCAGGAAGATATGTGCGCCATGAGGCCTCCGATTCGCGGTTAAAGCAGTTGGGAAATTCCAGGTAACCTTCTTTTCTGAAAGTCTTGCGTCGGGCCATAGGATGATAGGAAATGGGGTAATTAAGTCTGCAAAGGTACACATCTGGCGCTCTCCGCAAAAAACAGTTGCCCCACGGATTCTATAGGATTGCACGGAGATTTTGATCGTTCAGCGTGCCGAAGTAAGCGTTTGCCTCTGAATGTATTGTATATTGTCGGCGGTTCACAGAAATTTGTAGTGCCAAACAATAATAACAGAAATCATGCCTTACCTGTTCACTTCAGAGTCCGTATCAGAAGGACATCCGGACAAATTAGCAGATCAGATTTCAGATGCGGTACTGGACGCCATGCTCAGCCAGGACCCGCACTCCCGCGTAGCTTGTGAAACCCTTGTAACCACCGGTCTGGTGGTATTGGCCGGCGAAATAACCACCCGTGCCTATGTTGATCTCCAGAAGATCGTACGCGACACCATTACCCGCGTAGGATACGTATCTGATGAGTACCATTTCAGCGCAGTTTCCTGCGCCATTATCTCCGCTCTGCACGAGCAGTCTCCTGACATCGCCCGTGGTGTGGACAGCAATGAAGAAAAAGAACAAGGCGCTGGTGACCAGGGCATGATGTTCGGTTACGCTACCAACGAAACGGAAGAATACATGCCGATGGCACTGGCTTATTCCCACCGTCTGGTACATGAGCTGTCCCGTATCCGCAAAGAAGAAGCGCATGTAATGCCTTACCTCCGCCCGGATGCCAAATCTCAGGTGACCATCGAGTACAACGAAGATGGCACACCTGCCCGCGTACACACGATCGTGGTTTCTACCCAGCACGATGACTTCGTGAAGCCCGGTGATGGTATCTCCGATGCCGAAGCCGACCGCCAGATGCTCGACCGCATCCGCGAAGATGTCATCAATATCGTGGTGCCCCGCGTGATCCCTGCGCACCTGCTCAAGGACACCGTGTATCACGTAAACCCCACCGGCAAATTTGTCATCGGCGGTCCTCACGGCGACAGCGGTCTCACCGGCCGTAAGATCATCGTAGATACCTACGGGGGCAAAGGTGCTCACGGCGGTGGTGCTTTCTCCGGAAAAGACCCTTCCAAAGTGGACCGCAGCGCTGCCTACGCCGCACGTCATATCGCCAAAAACCTCGTGGCCGCCGGGATCACCGACGAAGCCCTGGTGCAGCTGGCCTATGCCATCGGTGTTGCCGAGCCGGTATCTATCAACGTAAATACCTATGGCCGCTCCAAAGTGAGCCTCTCCGACGGTCAGATCGCTGAGATCATCCGCGAAAAACTCTCCTTCACCCCCCGCGCCATCGTGGAGCGCCTGGGCCTGAAAAATCCTGTATATTCTCCTACCGCTGCATATGGCCACATGGGACGTGATTCCTACGAGGCTGATGTAGAAGTAGTGGACATCCTGGACGAAGGAGACGCCACCTACCGCAAGAAGAGCCACCGCAAAGTGACTTTCTTCGCATGGGAGAAA
>RDXT01000889.1 GCA_004292985.1 Bacteroidota bacterium | reverse complement strand
AGATAGTAATACTATTATATATACGCATAAAAAAAGCGGGGGTTACCCGCTTTTTGTTCTTAGTAACGTCCGCGATCGCGATCGCCGCCGCCACGGTTGTAGCCACCGCCGCCGCCGCTGCCACCACCACGGCTGTTGTATCCGCCGCCGCCGCCGCCGCCACGGTTAAATCCGCCGCCGCCGCCGCCGCCGCTGGGCCGTCTTCCGCCTTCTTCACGAGGCTTGGCCTTGTTTACCTCGATGGTACGGCCGTTAAGCTCAGTACCGCTCAGGTTGTCAATCGCATCCTGGGCTTCGTCATCATTATCCATTTCGACGAAGGCAAATCCTCTGGAACGACCTGTTTCACGGTCGAGGATTACTTTAGCTGAAGTAACTTTACCAAAACGACCAAATAACTCCTCGAGGTCGCTATCGGTGGTATTGTAGTTCAACTGTGCAACAAAAATGTTCATTACGCTAACAATAAATGTAAAAAAGAAATCGGTGTGAAAAGTGCTGTACTTTACGCATACATCTGTATGCATCCTAACATCGTAAAATTATGAATTAATTTTTACAAAATCTACTATCAGGCTAAAAAATATTTGAGAAAAAAAATCCTGCTTGTCCTGTACCGTGAAAAAACATACATTTGTTGGCATTTTTTATACCTGAACATGACAATTGAACAACTAAAAGGCCTTCAGGAGCGCGTCTCTGCGCTGAAGGACTATCTTTGACGTCGAAACCAAGCTCGCACGCATAGAAGAAAAAGAAGCCATCACCCAGCAGGCCGATTTCTGGAATTTTCCGCAGGAAGCAGAAAAAGTGATGCGCGAAATCCGCGCACTCCGGGCATGGACCGCCACCTGGCAGGTTGTATATAATAAGGTGTCCGAACTTGAGATCCTGTACGACTTTCTCAAAGAAGGGGAAGGAACGGAAGAGGAAGTCGAGGCCGCTTATATTGATACGGCAGCTGCGGTGGAAGACCTGGAATTTAAAAACATGCTTTCGCGCGAAGAGGACCGCCTCGACTGCCTTATCGAGATCAACTCGGGCGCAGGCGGTACCGAAAGCCAGGACTGGGCCTCCATGCTCAAGCGGATGTATGTTATGTACGCCGAAAAGCATGGCTATAAATATGACATCATGGAGGAAACCGAAGGTGACGTGGCCGGGATCAAAAGCTGTACGCTGGAGGTTCACGGTGAGTTTGCCTACGGCTACCTGAAGGGAGAATCGGGTGTGCACCGCCTGGTCCGCATCAGCCCCTTCGACTCCAATGCCCGCCGCCACACGTCTTTCACCTCTGTATATGTGTTCCCCAAGGTGGACAACAGCATCGAGATCGAAATCCGCGATGCTGACCTGGAATGGGATACCTTCCGCGCAGGGGGTAAAGGAGGTCAGAACGTGAACAAGGTGGAAACGGCTGTCCGGGTGCGCCACCTGCCCAGCGGTGTGGTCGTAGCCTGCCAGATCGAGCGAAGCCAGCTCCGCAACCGCGAGCGCGCCCTCGAAATGCTGCGCAGCCGCCTCTACCAGATCGAGATAGACAAACGCAATGCCGCCCGCGACCTGATCGAAGCTGACAAAAAAAGCATTGAATGGGGCTCGCAGATCCGCAGCTATGTCCTCGATGACCGCCGCGTAAAGGACCACCGCACCAACTACCAGACCAGCGACACGCTCTCCGTGCTCAACGGGGAAATTGATGAATTTATCAAGGCCTTCCTCATGCAGCAGGCGGGCGCATCGAAGCAGGCGCAGGACTGAGATTAAGTATGCGGTGTTTTTTGTATGTTCGCAAGCACATACAACGCGTATATGAAAATAGCCTCCCTGCTTGCTGCCAGCCTCATGGCCTTTGCGGCCCTCTGTGCCCAGTCGCCCCGTAAAGTGGTAGTTTCTCCCTGGGTGGGGGAGACGATTTCCCGTGAAGAAAAGGTAAGGCTCCGCCTCCTGCCCAATATTTCGCCCAGTCGCTTTGACTCTGCGGTGGTAATGGATCAGCGCGGCTCGCTGGCGGGATTTTCCCTGCTTATCTATCTCAGCAACGGCAAGCAGCAAACGCAGCAACTCAACTCCCAGGGCTTCGAATCGCTGGAAGCCACCATCGAAAAAGGGGTGGAAAAACAGCAGGGCCAGCTCACGTTTATGCAGCGGCGGCTGGCGGCCAGCGAGGACCCGGTTCCGGTTGTTCTGCGGACACACAGCGGCAAGGAGGTCCGGGGCAAACTGC
>RDXT01000595.1 GCA_004292985.1 Bacteroidota bacterium | reverse complement strand
CCTGCTTCGCAGTCATATTTTTCGGTCACAATTTCGCGGATCCACTCCACAACCACTCCTTTGGAAGGGTCGGCGACAAATCCTTTGTACTCGGAGAGGCCGGGCAGCGAATTGCGAGTACGGCTCACGAGTTCGGGCGACTGTGGGTTGCTCATGTCAAACACCAGCAGGTCGGTGCTGCTGTCGAGGATCAGGTTGTCGCAGTTGAAAGCGAGTTCGTAGGTGCCTGGCACCGAGAGGAAGGCAAGCGCCTGTGGCTGGGCCGGATTTTTGTTGTCGAAGATGTGAACGCCTTTTCCGGTTTCATTCACAAACAGGAAGGCATCTTTTACAAAGATTTTTCCCGGATTAACGATCGCACGGGCGGGCTGGACACTCACGGCATTTTCAAACTCTGCCTGGCTCATATAGACAGGGCTATATTTCGCATAGGTATAGGACATGTCGCAGCGGTCGCGGAGACAGCCCTGGAACAAAAAGACAGCAGCAAGCACTGCCAGTGTGAGGGGAAAGTTATAAAGCTTTAAAGGCTTCATGGGGAAAGATGAATTAGATGTGGGTGTAAAATAATCGTGTCGCCTTCTTCTTTTGGTGCTAATCAGTTACAATATAGGGGCTTTCACGGAAGAAAAAAGGGCAAAAATTTTTTCCCTATCCCTCCGCATCGTTTATTCGTTAGTAAGAACAAATAAGTTGTATGCCCAAACTCCGCATGTACCTATGCCTTTTCGGGTTTGCCCTGCTGGGCTTTCAGACGAGTTCTGTCTGCGCCCAGGGAAGAGAGCATGTGGTTTATCTGAAAAACGGAAGTGTAGTCCGGGGTGAGCTTTTGCGGCAGGTGCCGATGCAGGAGGTGGAGATGGTGGTAGCTGATGGTACGCATTTTACCTTTGCCACGACCGAGATAGACAGCATTTGCCTCGAAACCAAACGCTTCACAAGGATCCGTTTTTATGGATACCCTGCCCTTACGCCTTATTATTACCATAGCAGGGGCTTGTATCGCTGGGTATCGCTGACCACAGGCTGGAGCGCTTCCGATGTACCCATGGGAGGCTTTGATGCAGGCATTGGCTACCAGTTTCACCGGATGCTGCGGGTGGGGATTCAGAGCGGGCTGCACAATTATACCAAAGGTACCATTATGCCTCTGGCGCTGGAGCTTCGGGGCACGCTTCTGAAAAAGCCTGTTTCTCCGCACTATTTTCTGATGGGGGGCTACGGAGCAGGTGTCTCACGCGCCTGGCAGGTAACTACCTTCCGGGGTGGGGCTTATGCACACGCAGGCGCGGGACTTGCCTTTCACACACGCTCCAGAAATGAGTGGTTGTTTTCGGCGGGCATCCGCGTGCAGGACACCTTTCAGGAATTTACGGAGCCGATCTTCTGGTGGGGTCCCTGGACCGGCAATCCGCCCGACCCTATTGTCGTAAAAGGCACGCGCCTCTATCTGCGCACGACCCTTCAGATCACCCTGTTTCTGTAATTATCCATGAAATATCTCTTCCTTTTATCATGCCTTTGCCTGCTCTGCCTCCACAGCCCCCTGAAGGCGCAGAGCGGCGACCGGGTCATTTTTCAGGATGTCATTTATCTGAAAAGCGGACTTGTGGTGCGGGGTACCATTGTAAAACAAGTGCCGGGCGAAGTGGTACATATCTCGCTCGTCGGCGGCTCCCTGCTGATCTACCCACAGGCAGACATCGAGAAAATCAGCATTGAGCCAGCCTCCTATTACCTGCTCAGAATGAAAAAAGCACGTAAAACCGGAAGCTGGCCCCTGCTCAGCCGCATATCAGGCAAGCCTTAATCCGGGCTTTTCTCTGCCGCTTTTACGCGGATCATGTCGATGTCTTTTTCTTTCACCGCCTGGTTCAGGGCCGGAATCTCTTCTTTCACCAGTTGCTGCCAGCGGGCGAGCTGCTGATCTATCTGTCCGCTAAGTTCCTGATACACAGCCGCTGCCTGCTGGGTCGGACCATAGTCGCCGATGCCTGTCAGTGCGCCCACATGGCCGAGTTTGTTGTTCAGGCGGATGGGGTAATTGAGGGGATCCTGGGGACTGCGGTTCTGGGTCTGGTAGAGCTTTTTCTCCACGTCGCTCATCACGGAGTCAATGTGGTGAATCTGCTCGCCAATGGGCTTGTAGCTGACTTCTCCCTCGATCCGTTTCGAAAGGCCATTGAGGTCGTTGCGGGTGCTGCGGATGTTTTCAATGGTCTCGTGGGTTTCGGTCAGTTTGTCCCGGACTTTCATCAGAAAATCGAACTGCGCCTGCATATCGGCCATCGTAGCACCTACCCGTGGGTCTTTGAGGATTTCGAAGGTCTGCTCCATCGAGTCTTTGCCTACGACCAGGCGCACGCGGTAGGTACCGGGCAGGGCACGCGGGCCGCGCAGCTCAGCAAACCAGGTGATCATGCCGTCAAATCGTTTGGCACCTTCATAGCGCATATCCCAGACGAAGCGGTTGAGGCCGGGAGTGGTTTTGGCAAATACACCCTTAGTTTTGGGGTCTTTGGAGGAAAAACGCCGGATCAGGCCGCCGTCCTGCTCAAGGAAGACCAGGGCCAGTTCTGTGCTGTCGGCAGGGCGTTTTTTGAGGTAATAATGCACCATCACACCGCCGGGGTGGTTGGTTCCGGCGCGGGCGGGGTCATACTCGTCGCCGAGGTAGCCCTCCATGCGGTAGCTGGGCAGGGGGGTGTAGAGGTGCTGCGAGCTGCCTGCTATCTGCGCCGAAAGCTGGCGAAGGGGCGTAAGATCGTCTATGATCCAGATCGAGCGGCCCTGGGTTGCCACAATCAGGTTGTCGTTTTTGATATGCAGATCGGTAATGGGTACGATGGGCAGGTTTTGGGTAAATGCCTTCCAGCTTGTACCATCGTCAAAGGAAATGTACATCCCGCTTTCGGTACCGGCATACAGCAGGCCCTCACGCCGGGGATCGGCACGCAGCACGCGGGTAAAATGCTCCTCCGCAATTCCGTTGACGATTTGGGTCCAGGTTTTTCCGTAGTCTTTGCTTTTGTATAAATACGGACGGTAATCGCCTGATTTATAGCGGGTTGCTGCTACATATACACCTCCTTTTACAAAAGGATCCACTTCGATGCTGTTGATCATGCTCCACTCGGGCATATCGGGAGGAGTTACCTTTTCCCAGTTTTTGCCGCCGTCGCGGGTGATGTGCAGCAGGCCATCGTCGGAACCGGTCCAGATCAGTCCGGGTTCCAGGGGCGACTCGGCAGCAGCGAAAATGGTACAATAGTACTCCACGCCCGTGTTGTCCTTGGTAATGGGGCCGCCCGAAGCTTTGAGTTTGGATGAATCGTTCCGGGTAAGGTCGGGGCTGATGATCTGCCAGGACTGGCCTTCGTCGGTGGATACATGCAGCTGGTTGGAGCAGGCGTAAAGTTTATCCGGGTCATTGGGCGAAAAGAAGACCGGGAAATTCCATTGAAAGCGGTATTTCATCCCTTCGGCACCGTGGCCCAGGGGGTTGTCGGGCCAGACATTGATGGCGCGCAGTTCTCCGGTGCGGTGGTTCACGCGGGTGAGGAAACCGCCGTAGCTGCTACCATATACGATTTCAGGGTCCTGTGGGTCCACGGCCATGTGTGCGCTCTCGCCTCCGGCGCTCGACTCCCAGTCGCGCTCGGTGATCGCATTGTTTTCGCTGCGGTGCAAAATCCGGATCGCGGAGTTGTCTTGCTGGGCGGCGTAGATGCGGTAGGGGAAAAAGTTGTCGGTAGCGAGGCGGTAAAACTGTGCGGTGGGCTGGTTGAGGTAGCTGCTCCAGTTTTTGCCGCCATCAAAACTGACCTGTGCCCCGCCATCGTCGCCGATGATCATGCGCTGGGAGTCATTGGGGTCAATCCACAGGTCGTGGTGGTCGCCGTGGGGCGCATTAAATTCCTCAAAGGTGCGTCCGCCGTCGCTGGAGCGGTGGTAGGACACATTCACCACATAGACAGTGTTGATATCGCGGGTGTCGGCATAGATGCGGTTGTAGTACCAGGCGCGCTGGCGCAGGTCGCGCGATTCGTTGACCCGCTGCCAGGTATCACCGGCATCGTCGCTGCGAAATACGCCGCCGTCTTCGGCTTCGATGATGGCCCACACGCGGTTGGAATTCAGCGGCGATACCGTTACGCCCACGATCCCCAGGGTACCTTTGGGCAGGCCCGGCTTGCGGGAAATATCTGTCCAGGTGTCGCCGCCGTCGGTGCTTTTCCACAGACCGGAGCCTTCGCCTCCACTGCTGAAGTCGTAGGGGGTGCGGCGAAAACGCCAGGTACCTGCGTACAAAATCCGGGGATTGGCCGGGTCCATAATCAGGTCTATCGCGCCCGCGTCGGCATTGGCAAAGAGGATACGCTCCCAGGTTTTGCCGCCGTCCTTGCTGCGATACACCCCACGCTCTTCCGAAGACTGAAACAGGTCGCCCATGACTGCCACATAGACCAGTTCCGGGTTTCTGGGGTGAATGCGGATGCGGGAAATGTGGCGCGATTTTTTGAGGCCGATGTCCTTCCAGGTTTTGCCCGCATCTTCAGACTTCCACATGCCGGAGCCAAAAGAGACATTGCCGCGCACGGTTTCTTCGCCGCCGCCGACATAGAGCACATTGTTATCGTATTCGCTCACCGCCACAGCCCCGATTGAGCCGCCGAAGAAGCCATCCGAAATATTTTCCCAGGAAGAACCGCCGTCACGGGTGCGCCACACACCACCGCCGGTGGATCCGAAGTAAAACAGGTTGGGTTTGCCAGGCACACCTGTTACAGCAGCCGATCGCCCGCCTCTGAAAGGTCCAATCAGGCGCATATTCAGCCCTTTGTACAGCGAATCAGGATAATTCAGCGTAGCAGAGGGTAAAACCGGGGTGTTTTTGGGCTTCTTTTGGGCAATGGCTGCTGCCGGAAGCAGGATCAGCAGGCAGAAACATAGTTTTATGACAGTACACAGACTACGGGTAGCCATATATCAGGTAGTTTTAGGGTTTGGGAATGTAAGTTAGGAATGAATGTTCATTTTCGCGTAAGGTTGTGCATGAATCTTAATTGTGTTTTGCATGCTGCTGCCTTAACTCATATCTGTAAAAGCACTTCTCCTGATGTCTATACCTTCTGTGAAATATGAGAGATTTCTCCGCCTCACATTGCTGATTGGCGCGCTTGTTATACCTGGCACCTGGCTGGTACTGATTCGCTATGACGCAGATCAGGAGCATTATCCGATGGTGCGGATGGGGGTAAGTGTGATTCTGGCGCTGCTGGCGGGATTGTCTTATGTAAGGAAATTTCAGCCATACACCGAATTTCTGGCTTTTCTCGGCTTTATGGCGACCGTTACCTGGATGTTCTTTTCCCTGCACGCCAACCAGCTGAATCCGGAATATTCGGTCGGCCTTATCATAGGTGTCTGCCTCTGCTCCTATGCGCTGCGGACACCCCGCCTGCTGGTCATTTTTCTGCTGTGGTATTTTGTGGGTTCTCTGTTTCTGATGTTGTTTGTGGAGCACCCGCTGACAAATTCAAGCGCCTTCCTGATTCAAACCCTCACTTCGATTTTTGTCTTTTACTTTGCCAACATAGACCGTCTCCGCAACTCCCAGGAAGTACAGAAAAAAGAAGCCCAGCTGACCGAAGAGCTAAAGATAGTCACCCGGCAAAAAGAGCGTCTCCGGATCAGTGAAGAGCGCTGGGACTATGCGGTATCCAACAGCCAGGATGGAGTATGGGATGTCAATTATGCAACGGGCGAATCATATGTCTCCCCTTCCTGGCTCAAACTGCTGGGCTATGACCCGCTGGCAGGCACTCCCCCTGTAGAAGAATGGGATTACCTGGTGCACCCCGACGACCGCGCTGCCACAACGGCTGCCATTCAGCGGCATATTATGGGGGAAGACGATTTTTACCGGGTAGAACAGCGCCTTATCAACCAAAGTGGTGTCTATATCTGGGTGCTTTCGAGGGGAAAGGTGATCGAATGGAGCAAAGAGGGCCAGCCGGTCCGCTTTATTGGTACCATTACCGACATCAGCGCCCTGGTAGAGGCCCGCGAAAAAGCGGAAGATGCGGCACGGTCACGCTCACACTTCCTTTCGGTGATGAGCCACGAGATCCGCACGCCCATGAATGCCGTCATCGGCCTGACCCACCTGCTGCTGCAGGAAAATCCCCGCGAAGACCAGACCGACAGCCTGAGCACACTGAAATTTTCGGCTGAAAACCTGCTTGTGATCATCAACGATATTCTGGATTACAGCAAAATCGAAGCGGGAAAAATCGAGTTTGAGCAGATCGAAATCAACCCGGCGGGCATCACAGACCAGATCGCCCGCTCCCAGCGTCAAAAAGCGGAGGAAAAAGGCATTACCCTGGTGCTGGACAATGACCCTTCGCTGCCCGAAACCGTGCTGGGCGACCCCACGCGGATCAGCCAGATCCTGAGCAACCTCGTCAGCAACGCCATCAAGTTTACGCACCAGGGGCAGGTAACGCTCAGCACCCGGCTGGTGTTGAAAATGGAAGATGCTGCAGAAATTCTGTTTACCGTAACCGACACAGGTATCGGCATCGCTCCCGAAAGCATTGGGCAGATTTTCGAAAGTTTCACCCAGGCCAGCAGCGATACTACGCGAAAATATGGAGGCACCGGCCTGGGACTGACCATCTGCAAGCGGCTGCTCGAACTTCAGAACAGCTCTCTGGTCGTGGAAAGTGAGGAGGGCAAAGGCTCCGCTTTTTCATTTTCGCTCCTGCTCCCGCTGGCCGTGGCCCAGGCCTCTGTGCATGAGCTGCCTTCAGAAGACACGGACTTCAGCAGCCTGGGCGGGGTGCGGATCCTCCTGGTCGAAGATCACCCTGTAAATCAGAAGGTTGCGTGTAAATTTCTGGCTAAATGGGAGGCTGACGTTGATGTGGCTGGCAATGGGCTCATTGCGCTGGAAAAAATGGAGGCCGGCACATTCGACCTGATTCTGATGGATTTGCAGATGCCTGTGATGGACGGCTATGAGGCGGTGCGCCATATCCGCCTGCGGTCCGATGCCAAAAGCCGGATTCCGATCATTGCACTTACGGCTGCCGCGTCTATCGAGATCGAATCGGAGGTGATCGCCGCCGGAATGAATGATTATGCATCCAAGCCCTTTCACCCGCGCGAGCTGTACCGGAAAATTGCCCGCCACATGCCCCGCAAATGATTTTTCGGGCCGGAGTCCTATCTTTGCGCAATGATTGCGCATACACCACATATCCGCAGGGCAGGCAGGGAAGACGTTCCGCTGCTGGCAGCAATGGGCAAAAGTACCTTTTGGGATACCTACGCCTCCTATCACTCCGACCAGAATTTTGTTGATTATACCGAAAGTGCATTTACCCCCGAAGTTATCGCGCGGGAAATGGAGGAAGAGGACTGTACCTTTTTTCTGGTTGAAGAGGGTCAGACACCCGTGGCGTATATGAAACTGCGGCGCGGGCGCAATCCGGACTGCCTGCCTGCTGATGTTCCGAAGCTCGAAATCCAGCGGCTATATGTCCTCAAAGAATGGCAGGGCAAACAGATCGGCGGGCAACTGATCCGCCACGCGCTCGATACCGCCCTCGCCGAGCAGCGAAAAATCGTGTGGCTCACAGCCTGGCCTCAGAATGAAGCGGCCATCCGCTTTTACCAGAGGCAAGGATTTGCCATCAGCGGCACCATCGGATTTGTGATGAAGGACCTTGTGGAACAGGATTACGTGATGTCCGTTTTCGTATAATTAAAAAGGGAAAGTTACTGACAGTTTTTCCACAGGACTATCCACAGGTTATCCACATATTTCAAAAGCGGCGGATCAGATTTACCACATACAGCAGCACAACAGAGCCCAGCACAGAGGTGATGAGGGAGGGCACAATCCCCCTTCCGGCATAAAAGCCGAGGCTGCGGAAAATCCAGCCGCCAATCACTGCGCCGATCACGCCCACAATGAGGTTGCCCACGACGCCAAATCCGCGGCCTTTGATGAGCTGGCCTGCAATAAAGCCGGAGGCGATGCCGATAAGGATGTAATACAGAAGATCCATGATTCTTGGGGATTGAGGGTTGAGGAGAAAATACCGTTCCTAATATACGTATTCTACCAAAAAAAATTAGGGGACTCAATCCCTTTCGGGAGAATCACCCTAACCCCTAGCTAACCCCTAGCTTCTGTATCTGGCGTAATGCCTAAATGCAATACTAAAGTAAGGGGCATATTTATATTATCAAAATATACAATATTCGTATAATTTATTTGGCAGGAAAGAATGAAGATAAAAGTGAGTCCTTTTTTGCATGTGAATATTGATAATCATGCAGTTACATGATTACTTTATTTTTTATGCCTGTTAGAAATGGGGTAATTTACTCCTCTGGAGCAGCGTTTTCTTCTTCGTCGAGGTTGTGGTTCCAGGCCAGCTCTTCCTCTGCTGCGGGCGTTTCAGCCGGGGTTTCTTCCTCTTCGGAATCTTCTTTCCGCTCGATCCAGAAATTATTAAATCCCTCGCCGATCACAATGCGGACGCGCTGAAGCTGTAC
>RDXT01000594.1 GCA_004292985.1 Bacteroidota bacterium | reverse complement strand
GTCGAGGTAGGACTTGATCACTACGCCTTCGGGCAGCGTTTTTTCGACCTGCGAGATGCGCTCTTTTACCCTGCCGATCACTTCATTGGAATTGGCGCCCTTGAGCATCAGGGTAATACCGCCTGCGGCCTCTCCTTCGCCATTCCGGGTCAGGGCACCGAAGCGTGGCGCATAGCCATAGCGCACTTCGGCCACATCGCTGATCCGCAGCGGCACACCGCCCTCTCTGCGGATTATAATCTGCCGGATGTCTTCGGGGGTTCCGATCAGGCCCTCGCTCCTGATATATAAGGCATTGTTTCCCTGCTCGATATAACTGCCGCCTGTATTCTGGTTATTGGCGGCCAGCGCATCGTAGATTTCGTTGATGCTGACATCGGCAGAGAGCAGCCTGCGGGGGTCTATACTCACCTCATATTGTTTGAGAAAACCACCGAAACTGCTGATTTCTACCACCCCCGGAATTCCGGAGAGATAGCGCTTCACGATCCAGTCCTGGATGCTCCGGAGTTCGCTCAGGTCGTAGCGGTCTTCGTAGCCGGGCTTCACATCGAGGGTGTATTGAAAGATTTCGCCCAGGCCTGTGGTAATAGGCATCATTTCCGGCGTACCAAAGCCTTCGGGTATTTCGCTGGAAATGGCCTGTATCTGCTCATTCACAAGTTGCCGCGCATCCAGCGCAGGAATATCTTCTCTGAAGACAAGCGTAACCACAGAGAGTCCGTAGCGCGATACGGAGCGGATATGCTCTACGCCCGGAAGATTGGACATAGCAAGCTCGACAGGGTAGGTCACGTATTGCTCCATTTCACGGGGCGCAAGGCTGGGCGAAATGGTAACCACCTGCACCTGGTTGTTGGTAATGTCGGGTACGGCATCTATCGGCAGCCGCGAGAGGCTGCTGAGGCCCCAGCCGATCAGCCCCAGCACAAGCAGGGCAATGACAAATTTTTGCTTTACAGAAAAGCGGATGATCGAATTAATCATGGGAAATACCTGAGGATAAAACCATCAGACGCACGTAGATGCGCCAAAAAACGGAAAAGAGGGAATGGTCTCAGGTAAGCGGGGGACCCCTGAGCGAGCAGGCAGGCAGGAAAACGGCTGCCGGTGGCTGGAGGTCCGCCTCAAAAGGGTAGGAGCGGGGCGCTTCTGCGCAGGGTACTGGCAGGGAAGGCTGTGTTTTTACCTCGACACAGACCCAAACCACAGAAAAAGAAGTGCTGCGGAAAGTTTCCAGATGTCCGCTGCCAGTATCTGCTGCAAGGCCGTGGGCAAACACGCCCATAATATCCTCACAGGTGTGGGCGGAAGTATATACGGACTTTTCGCCCGATAACTGGTGCGTATGCGGCAAAAGGCTATGCCCGACCACAAGGCCGAAGGATATCCAGAGGAGAATATGCCGGAATGTATTACGCACGTAGAACAAAGATACGAACGAAATATCAGGAAAGATACATAAGCCCCTAATTTGGAATCAGTCTATTTTCAGGGTGGAGGCCCGGAGTTTCAGCTCGGTTTTCAGAACGACCGTTTCCGGGAGAAAAGTAGCCTGATCTTTGCCTGCATGAATTTCCATGAGCAGCAGTTCGGTGGCGCGGCGGCCCATTTCCAGACCCGGCTGGGCCACCGTGGTCAGGGGCGGATCCACAATCGCTGATATTTTCCAGTCGCTGAACCCGGCAATGGCCATATCACCCGGAATGCGCAAGCCTGCCTCTTTAATACCGGTCATCGCGCCGAGGGCCACGGTGTCGGTTACGGCGAAGATGCCTTTGCAGTCGGGTCGCCTGCGGATCAGCTCCAGTGCGTGCGCGTGCCCTTCTTCGAGCGTTATGTCCTGACAGGGATAAACAAGGCTTTCATCCGGCTCCATATGATGTGCTTTCATCGCGTCGGCATAGCCCTGGTAGCGGCTGCGCGAGGTAGAGGCGATCATGGGTCCCCGGAAATGGGCGATAGGACCAAATCCCTGCTGAATCATGTGCTCGACCAGGCGGAAAGCGCCCTCATAATCATCCACGATCACCTTGGAGGCGGTATCCATGTTGGAGGGAACCTTATCAAAAAAGACAATTGGAATCCCCGTCTCCTGAAAGTCCACAAAATGCTCATAGTGCTCGGTGCCGTGCGCGACCGATACCAGAATTCCATCTACCCGGCTATCGAAGAGCGCATGGGCATCTGCCACTTCCTTTTCATAAGACTCATCCGACTGGCACAGCATGACCCTGTACCCTGCGTCGTAGGCGATCTCCATGATTCCTTTGATCACCGAAGAAAAAAAATGATCCACAATCGAAGGAATGATGACCCCGATGATCCGGGACTCCCGCTTTCGCAGTCCGGCAGCAAGCGAGTTGGGGCGGTAGTTCATGGACCGGGCCAATTCCAGTACTTTCTTTTTTGTTTCGGGACTGATATCCGGATAATCTTTCAGGGCACGGGAGACAGTGGCAGTACTAATGCCAAGTTCTTTTGCCAAATCTGCCAGCGTAATCTGTCTGCGACTCATAGATAAGGGGCAATATAGCTGTATGGCGTAAATGTGAGGGATTTATCCCAAAAAAATAAACATTTTTTTTCGGGCGAAAAGGTTTCCGTAATCGTTTTCGATCCGGCTTAAAAATTTTGATTTGGGGAGACGCTTGATTTGAATGAAAAAAATGACAAACTTCACAGTCTGAAACCCGAGAGATCGTTCTGCAAACGTTTGAAAATCGCTGCGGAAAGGTTTTGAAGGATTCAAAAGGACTATGAATCGTGCTAAGATCTACTACATTTATTTGCAGAACACTTCTACATCTCCCGCCCTCTGATGTATCTCTGCGTGCCGCTCCTTTGGAGTGATGCGCGGGTGTTTTCTTGTTTTGTAGTTGGTTAAAGCAGCCATTCGTATTCCATGAGTGGTCAAATGTGTTTTTCGGTTTTTCCAGACTATGTTTTAATCTAACTACTATTATTTTTATGAACATTAAACTGAGACCCAATGCATTGCGTGCGATCCTCTTTGCAGGACTGGCCGTTTTTGCGTTCGGGAGCACCTTCGCTCAGACGAGGGTTTCCGGTAAGGTAGTTACTTCGGAAGGCGAGCCGCTTGCCGGAGCAACTGTGCAGGTGAAGGGTACTACGACAGGCGCATTTACGGATGATGCCGGACAGTACTCTGTGAACGCAGCCAGCGATGCCGTTCTGGTATTCTCTTATGTTGGCTACGAGAAGCTGGAAGAGGCTGTGAATGGCCGCACCACGATCAACGTTACGCTCTCCGAATCAGGCACTACCCTCGATGAGGTAGTAGTAACAGGTTACGGTACCCAGAAGGCTAAAGAAGTAACCAGCGCTATTTCCACCGTGAAAGCCGCTGACTTCAACAAAGGTCTGGTGAACGATCCTACCCAGCTGATCCAGGGCAAAGTAGCGGGTCTTTCGATCGTCCGTAACGGTAGTGATCCCAACGGCGGATTTACCCTCCGTCTGCGCGGTCTCTCTACCCTGGGCCAGAACACTCAGCCGCTCGTGATCATTGACGGTGTACCTAACGCCTCTCTGAACACAGTTGACCCTAACGACATCCAGTCTATCGACGTACTGAAAGACGGTTCTGCTGCCGCTATCTACGGTACCCAGGGTTCTTCGGGTGTGATCCTCATCACTACCAAGCGCGGTATCCCCGGCTCTTCTACAGTTGAGTACGCTGCTTCCGTGACCAGCGATCAGATCGCCCGCCGCGAGCCTGTGCAGGGTGCTGCTGACTTTGTGGCCTCCGGTGGACCGGACTATGGTTCTGATACCGACTGGATCGGCGAAGTTACCCGCAACGGTGTTTCTACTGTGCACAACCTCGCTCTGGCAGGTGGTTCCGGCGCTACCAGCTACCGCGTAGCACTGAACTACCGTAACGCTGCAGGTATCCTGATCAACAACGGTTTCGAGCAACTGAACGGACGTGTAAACGTTACCCAGAAGGCCCTCAACAACCGTCTGACCATCACTACCAACGTATCTGCTACCAACCGCGATGCTGAATTTGGTATGACAGACGCGCTTCGCTACGCAGTCATCTACAACCCGACAGCACCTGTCCTGGCTAAAGATTACTATCCTGCAGGCGATCCGCTGCTCACCAAGTACGGAGGTTATTTCCAGGCTGAAAACTTCGACTATTTCAACCCTGTTGCGATTGCCGAGCAGCATGAAAACAGAGGAACCAACCGCACCCTGCTTGCCAGCGTGAAAGGTGATCTGGAAATCATTGACGGTCTGACCCTCAGTGGCTTCTACTCACTGCAGCGCGGTAGTAGCTCCAATGGTTTCTACTCCAAGAAGCAGTCTTATTATGGCAACGGCTTCAACCGTAACGGATATGCCAGCCGCCGTACTGACAACAACAGCAATGAGCAGTTTGATGCTACCCTGAACTATGCCAAAACCTTCGGCAAAGTGAACTTTGACGCTCTTGCCGGTTACTCATTCCAGGAGTTTTTCTTCGATGGTCTGGGTATGGAAGGCGGCGACTTCCTCTCCGATGGTCTGACCTACAACAGCCTGGGCGGTTCACGTGACTTCCAGGAAGGTCTGGGTACGGTATTCAGCTACCAGAACACATACCGTCTGATCTCTTTCTTCGGTCGTGTACGTCTGAACATTGATGAGACCTATTTCATCATGGCCAGCCTTCGTAATGACGGTTCTTCCCGTTTCGGTGCCAACAACAAGCGCGCAAGCTTCCCAGGTCTTTCTGTGGGTGTGAACGTAGCTAACCTGGTGGACATCGCCAATGTGGACCAACTGAAAGTGCGTCTGGGCTATGGACAAACAGGTAACCTGCCTGGTGAGTCTTACCGCTCGCTGCTGCTCTACAACCGCGTAGGTAACTTCTACTATGACGGCAACTTCGTACCTGCTTACGGCCCAAGCTTTAACTCTAACCCTGAACTTCAGTGGGAGGTTAAAACCGATATCAACGCCGGTGTGGACTTCAGCCTGTTCAACAATAAAGTATTCGGTTCGATTGACTATTACACCCGTAATACCAACAACCTGATCTACAACGTAGTTGTTCCTGTGCCACCAAACCAGGCTCCTAACACGACCGCTAACCTCGAAGACGTTGTTCTGCGCAACTCTGGTGTAGAAGTGTCTGTTGGTACCAAGATCGGCAATGACAAGGTAAGCTGGGAACCCCGCGTACTGTTCTCTACCTACAAGACGGTCCTCGATACCACCGGTGTAGAAGATCCAACCTATTCTTTCTTTACTTCTGCTGACGCTGAACAGTTTGACCCCAGTACTTCTCCCGGCGCTCCCGGCCAGAACAACCTTCCAACTATGCGCGTAGCGGGTGGTGAGGAACTCGGCCAGATCTGGGGATTTAAGTTTACAGGTGTAACTGAGACGGGTGACTACATTTTCGAAGATATTAACCAGGACGGTACGATCACCGAAGACGATAAAACCGCCATCGGCAATGGTCTGCCTGATTTCTCTCTGGGCTTTAACAACACCATCAAAGTTGGAAAAATTGACTTCAATTTCTTCCTCCGTGGTGACTTCGGACATGATCTCCAGAACAACTACCGTACCTTCTACGAGTCGCTGGGTTCTCGCCCTGCCGATAACAACGTGATTACCAAGTACTCTGAGCAGTATGTGGTAAAAGCAGCTCCTCAGTTTAGCTCCCTGTATGTAGAAGATGCTTCTTTCGTAACGCTGGACAACGCCTCTCTGGGCTACAGCTTCAGTATTGCTAAAGGAAACACCAGCGCAAAAGGACGCGTGTTCGTATCTGGTCAGAACCTGTTCACCATCACTGGCTACACAGGCGCTGATCCTTCGATTCGTTATGCTGACAGTGGAAACCCACTGTTCCCAGGCATCAACCGTCGCGGTACCTACTTCATGTCCCGTTCGCTGAGCGCAGGTCTGAACCTTACTTTCTGATTTGTTTTAAAACAAATTCAGAAATTCATATGTTTACTTCTTATTAAAGAACTGCTACAATGAAAAGAAAATCATTATTGGCGCTGATGCTGGTAGCCCTGGTTACCCCACTGGCCAATCAGTCTTGTACGAACCTGGACGAACAGGTATTTGATCAGCTTACGGAGGCCAACTTCCCCCGTACAGAAGAGGAGTTTGTCTCTTCCCTGGGTGTGGCTTACACTAACCTGTATGGATTTGCTAACCACAACTCCTACTTCTCTCTGCAGGAAATTTCTTCCGATGAGATGATGATTCCTCAGCGCGGAAATGACTGGTTTGACGGCGGCCAGTGGCTGCGCGTACACCGTCATGAGTACAACAAAAACGAAGAGTCCGTCAACAATGGCTGGAACAACCTCTTCAGTGGTGTTGCTACGTGTAACCGCCTGATCGAGCTGTTTACCTCTGAAGTAGAAAAAGGAAACGTTGATGCTACGCTGGCTGACGGATTTATCTCCGAGCTGCGCGTGCTCCGCGGTCTGTACTACTTCTGGCTGCTCGACATCTATGGCAACGTGCCTATCGTAACTGCTTTCGCTGAAGCTGAAGCCCAGCCTGCTACCAAGTCACGCGCTGAAGTGTATGCTTTCGTGAAAGGCGAACTCGAAGCCAACGTTCCTAAACTGAAGAAAGAGAAAACAGGTCAGACCTATGCCCGCATGAACTATTATGCTGGTCAGGCGCTGCTCGCCAAACTCTATCTGAACGCTGGTGTGTACAGCGGTACCCCAGAGTGGGCTAAAGCTTCTGCTGCTGCAAGCGAAGTGATCAACTCCGGTCTCTATAGCCTCGAAAACAACTATTTCGACAACTTCAAGACCGAAAACGCTGGTTCCGACGAGAACATCTTCGTGGTTCCTTATGACCAGGTAAATGCCGGTGGCTTTAACCTGCCACAGATGACCCTGCACTATAGCAGCCAGGGCACATTTAACCTGCAAGCTCAGCCATGGAACGGCTATTGCACCCTCCAGGAGTTCTATGACTCTTATGAAGATACCGACCTCCGCAAAAACGGCCCTGCCGGACGTGGATATGGTAACTTCATCGTAGGTCCTCAGAACAACGCCGATGGTACACCTGCTACCGACTCCGGCTTTGAGCCTGGCGACCCAGATGGCGCTCGTCTGACCTTCACTCCTGAGATCAACGAACACTTCCCTAACGCGCTGCGTCAGGCTGGTGCCCGTGTAGGTAAGTTTGAGTATGCCAATGGCGCTACTCCTAACCTCGACAACGACTTCCCAATCCTGCGTTATGCCGACATCCTGCTCACAAAAGCAGAAGCCGAACATAACCTCGGAAACTCTGCCGCTGCTCTGCTGCTGGTAAACCAGGTGCGTGCCCGTGCAGGTGTTGGCGCTTTCACCGAACTGAACAGCGACAACCTGCTCGCTGAGCGCGGACGTGAAATGTTCTATGAAGGATGGCGTCGTCAGGACATGATCCGACTGGGCAAATACAATGCGCCTCGTCAGTTTAAGCCAGGAACTTCGGATCCTGCTAAAAACCTCATGCCGATCCCACAGAACCAGATCAGTGCTAACCCGAATCTTCAGCAAAACCCCAGCTATTAATCGTTGCTGAGTTTGTTGTAAGCTGTTTCAGCCGACGTCGGTCTTCGGCCGGCGTCGGCTCTTTTTATAAGGATGTCAGTGATGAATGTGAAAATGAACAGGTGGATTTGGCTGGTAGTGATAGGTGTGGCAAGTGTGGCTGCCTGCCAGCAAAACGGAGAATATAAGCGCATCGTAGAGCGCGAGCTGAAGTCAGGTAAACGAAATGACTCTCTTTTTCTGGGTCTGAGCCTGGGCATGAGCCGCGATAGTTTTTACACCCATTGCTGGGCGCTCAACCGCCAGCAACTCATCAAAGACGGTCCGGGAAACCTGAGTGCGCAGCATGAAATCCAGGATTTTGGCGAAAGCGCCTACCTCAATTTTTATCCGGATTTCTATGAAAATAAAATATATGAAATGGATATCAGCTTCCGCTATAAGTCCTGGGCGCCCTGGAACCGCCACCTCTGGTCCGATAGCCTTGAAACCAAAGTGGTGCAGCTCTTCGAAAAATGGTATGGCCCCGGCTTTTTTAAAGTGAAAGACGGCAAAGGAAAAAATTATGCGTATGTAAAAATAGACGGCAACCGCCGGATTTCTTTATATCAATACGACGACGAGCTTGTAAAAGGAAAAATTACCGACCTCACCGTTGAAAAACAGGCGCTTGAGGCTCAGAAAAAAGCCGAAGAAGCCCGGAAAGCAAAACAAGCGACGCCCTGACAGACCCTATTTCCCATTCTGATGA
>RDXT01000888.1 GCA_004292985.1 Bacteroidota bacterium | reverse complement strand
CCTGCTTTCCGGATCAGTTCGTCCATATAACTGCCGCCGCCTACCACCTTCAGCGGATCATTGGAAATCACGATCAGTGTGCCGTAGCGGATCTGGTTTTCGGTAGCTTTCGCGATGGCTTGCTCTAAGCGTGCCAGCGAATCTGCCGCCGCATTGGCCTCTGTGCTGTTTTCCAGCAATTCGCCCAGCACACGCATGCTGCGGTACACATCGTCGAGGCTGCGGTAGGACTGCACAAACACCGGAATGCCGAGCCGCCCCAGTTGCGCAATGTCGTCGGCGCTGAAAATTTCATCTGTCGTCAGGATCAGATCGGCATTTGCAGCCTGGACCTGCTCCAGATCGAGCTGGGGATAGGTCGTGATTTCCGGGAGCAGAAGGGCTTCTTCCGGAAAGTTGCAGGCCTGTGAGCGGGCGGCTACCCGGTCTCCGGAGCCAATGGCGAAGAGAATTTCGGTGATATTGGGTGCAAGCGAAATGATGCGTTCCGGGGTTTTGCTCAGAGAAACGCTGCGCCCGGAGGCATCCGTAAAACTCCGCGTAATGGGCAGGGCTTCGGAGGCGAGTTTCTGGCGTTTTCCCTGGCAGGCGCTGATACTCAGCACGATCAGGAGTCCGTGTAAGAGGTGGAAAGGCTTCATGGAAAAAATCATTATTCGAAACGGATAGCTTTAAGAGGCGAAATGCGGTTGATCACAATCGTCGGTATAAACATAAACAACGTACACACCGCAATCACCCCCACATTCACCCATAAAAAACGATTCCACACCCAGGCCACAGGCACCCGCTCGATAAAATAATCTTCCTGATTTACCCGCAGCACGCCCCAGGTATCCTGTATCGCCAAAAGACTGATGCCGAGGATATTACCCAGAATGACCCCGATCAGGATCAGGAAAAAAGCGTACCACACAAAAAGCCGCCGCACCCGGAAGGCCGGCAGACCCATCGATTTCAGGATGCCCACCGTGCGGATCCGCTCGATAATCAGGATCAGCACCACCGAAGTCATATTGATAATGGCCACGATCATCATCAGCACGAGGATCACCCATACATTCTGATGCTGGAGCCGCAGCCAGGCAAATATTTCACTGAACAGATCGGTAATGGGGACCGTTCCGAAATAAAATGGCGTATTTTCCCGCACCAGACGATTGGCATCTATCAGCGGATCGAGGGTATCTATACCTATAAAAGGAAAGGTGGGCTGCAGGGCCAGGTCATAGCTCCGGGTAATGTCTTTCAGATTAACCTCAAAGCCCGACACCTGGTTTTCGTTCCACTTCCAGATGTCCTGAAGCATCCGCATGTCGCAGATAATCAGGCTGTTATCAAATTCTTCCATTCCGGTTTCGTAGATACCGGCCACCTCTACAGGCCTTCGGCGGATGGGCTGCGGCAAAAAAAGCAGCCTCGCTTTGTCGCCTACGGCCAGGTTGAGCCTGCGCGCCTGCTTGCGCGAGATCAGAATCTGCCCCGCCTTGCTGCTGTCGGTATGACTGTAATCAGGAATCTGACCTTCTTTCAGCACCGTAGCGAAAAAACGCCAGTCATAGCTTTCATCCACGCCTTTCATCAGCACCCCTTCCCATCCGCCCGGCGATTTGATGACCGACCAGTGGTGTACAAAGGGTGAAATCGTGCTGACATTGGGGATATTGCGGATGCGGTTGATGGAAGAGTCATTTTTGGGCAGCGGCTGCACCTCCGTGTCAAATTCCCGCAGGTAATTTCCGATCTGGATATGCGCGCTGAAGCCAATCACCTTCCGCTGGATTTCGGTTTCGAAACCCTGCACAAAGGAGAGCGCGATCTCCATGGTGGCGACTGCCAGGGCAATACTCGTGATCGAAAGCCACACCACGAGGGTCGAGGCCTTGCGATCCGTCTTAAAAGTGATGCGGCTGGCGAAAAAATATTCGAAATTCAATGCGAATCGGATGCTTTTTGTAGTTTAGGACAGAGAATTACCTCCATGCGCCTCAAATATACCAAAATATTCTTCCTCGCAGCTTTTTCCTGTTTTCCCTTCTGGGCGACAAGCTGCCAGCCGAAAGTTTCCGGTCCGCAAACCGTTGAGATTCCGGCAGATACGCTCGGCGACACCCTCGCGCTGCCTGTGCCTGTTTTTCGGGTCCGCAGCGGGGCCGAGGTGCTGCTGGCCGATCTGAGCCTGATCGAGGGCAAACGCATCGGGCTGGTGGCCAACCACACCGCAAGGGTAGG
>RDXT01000887.1 GCA_004292985.1 Bacteroidota bacterium | reverse complement strand
CGGGCATCTTTTATCAGATTGATGCGGATCGGGAAGCCTTGCAGGTAAGTGCCTGATTGCAGGGGAGTCAGCCCCACCTCCTGAAAACGCCCGGCCAGATACTCAGCGGCGCGGCGGTGGCCGTCACCTATATAGCCCCGGCCCGCCATGTAAGGAGAGCAAAGCGTGTCCACTTCGCGACGGGCCTCTGCTACGTAATCAGACTGCGCCCGGAGCAGGGAGCAGAAGCAGAGAATCAGGAGAAAATTCAGGGTTCGCATACAGGCAAATTTACCATATTCGCAACATGAAAGTACTGGTCATAGATTCATTTCCCGAGAAATTTCTCAACGAACTTCATGCCCTGCCGGTTACGGTTACCTATGTGCCCAAAGCGCAGCGGGCAGAGATTCTCCCCCTGCTGGCGGATGCCGAAATTCTGGTGATCAACAGCAAGATCAAGGTGGACCGTGAGGCTGCCGATGCCGCACCCAAACTCCGGATGGTGATCCGCGCCGGAGTGGGCATGGACCATATAGACATGGAGTATCTGGCCTCTAAGGGCGTAGTGGCGACCTTTACCGCAGGTGCAAATGCCGATGCGGTGGGAGAGCAGACGGTGGGTATGCTGCTGGCCCTGCGCAACAACCTGCTGCGGGCTGACCGCCAGGTGCGGCAGTTTCAGTGGCTGCGCGAGGCCAACCGGGGCATCGAAATCAGTGGAAAAACGGTTGGGGTCATCGGCTATGGCCACACAGGCAAAGCCAGTTCCTGGCGGCTGGCGGGTATGCGCTGCAAGGTGCTGGCCTATGACAAATACCTCAGCGATTACAGTGATGCCTATGCGCAACAGGCCACGATGGAGGAAATCTATGATCAGGCTGATATTCTGACCCTGCACATTCCCTTAAATACGGAGACACGCTACCTGGTCAATGACGACTTTATCGCTCGCTTCCGCAAGCCCTTTGTGCTGCTGAATCTCGCACGGGGCCCTATCGTGGAACTGGCGGCACTCCTGCGCGCACTCGACAGCGGAAAAATCACGGCCGCAGCCCTCGATGTGCTGGAAAATGAAAAGCTCGACACGCTCACAGAGCGGCAGCGCAGCGAATATGAAAATCTGTTTGCCCGTGAAAATGTGATCCTGAGTCCGCACATCGGTGGCTGGACGGTCGAGTCACTTAACAACATCAACTCGCGGATCATCGAGCTGATTGCGGCGGAACTCGATGCCTGAAAATACACTGTCTTTTTTCACCAGGTCGAAGCTGAAGAGAAAATGTGCCTTTTGCCCCTGTGGGAAGGTATAGTCAGAAACACCAAAGCGAAGGTCGTACCAGCGAAGGGTGCTGTCTCCGGTCATTTCGAGGATATAATTTTCGTCGCTGAATGTACGAAGTTGTGTAATGACTTCATTTTCAAGGGAGTCGGGTAAGAGCAGGTGGCCGTGTGGCTCGAAGTGAAAGCGCAGACTCTGCTTACCCTCCAGAATGGCGTAGTAGCCGATCTGATATCCCTGCGGTTCCCGGCCCACAGCGTACCACGTAAATCCCTGATTGGCAAAGGGATAGGCGTTCAGGTGGCTTACACTTTTGCCGGAGCGGTGAAACTCGGAGCGGAAGACCTGATAAGCGATGTTTTTGTTGACCAGCAGCAGGGCCGCATACGAAACGCAGAGAAAAAGGGCAGCCTGCGTAGCCTGTCTGAACAGGGGCTTTCCGGCAAGGGAGATATACGAGACGATCAGCCCCGCGGCAAGTAGCAGGATGAATATCCCGTCCTGCTCCGCGATCAGGCCGAATGCTATCTGCATCTTGCTGAAGGGGTAGAATACCTGCGCCCCCCGGATGCTGAGGCAGTCGAGTGCCACATGCGAGAGCATCGCCGCAAATACGAGGCGCGTCCACTGAAGGCGGGTCGCAAAGCGGCGGTTAAGGGGAATCAGAGAGAGCAATTGCCCCCCGGCCAGGGCTGCCAGAAAGCAGAACAGGAGCGAATGGGTAGCGCTCCGGAGGCTCATCAGGTACTCGAAGGGAGGCAAGGAATATTGCCCCAGCAGATCCGATGCAGGAATAAGAGCAGCAACGCTACCCCAGAGTGCTGCATGGTATCCTGCCTTGCGTCCGAGCAGGATATCGCCCATGACAGCGCCGAGTACCAGGCGAAGAAGAAGGTCCATACTGTAAAAAGCCCCGCTTTTCAGCAGGGCTTCCTCCGGGGCGAAGGATTAAAACAAAGAAGTAAGTTTCATA
>RDXT01000886.1 GCA_004292985.1 Bacteroidota bacterium | reverse complement strand
CGAGCAATAGTTCCCGGCTGAGCAGGCTGCCGTAAATCTCGAAAATGGCGGTGCCTGCCTCGGATTCTCCCTGGTTGAGGCGCTTGATACACACGTTGAGTAGCAGGAAGTAGAGGTTTCTCTGCTCAGCCTCCGGAATCTGCTGACCTGATTCTTCGAGCAGGTGCCGTAGCCGGGTAAATGAAGGTACATCGGAGGGATCGAGCAGAATCTGAAGCCCGGCGAGGTATAGCTGAATCAGTGTATGCGTCTGGTAGAGGTCTGTCCGGGCCTCTGCACACACCGCTTCTATCAGGTGGATGTCCGTTTGTTCGCGAAATACATTGGCGCGGCTGACCCATGCGCAGGCATATCGCAGTTTGTGGAGCAGGTAAAACGTATCGAGGGCCTTCATGGCTTCATGGGTGGGTGTGTCAGCTTCGCGCCCGCCGGAATGGGAGGACGTGTCGTGCAGGGTCTGGTAAAAAAGCAGGGTATCGAGTGGGCTGTAGTCTGCCTGCGGTCGCAGCTCGGTGCTTTTGCGGTGAAAATCGCTTTCCAGCTGGCGCTGGTCCAGCGCCCGGAGGAGGTAACGCCCCTGGGCTGGCCTGTCTTTTTTCCATTCGAGCCAGGAGAGAAACTCCTCGCAGGCATGGGTGAGGTCTGCCAGCAGGTAGCGGAATTCTTTGTCGTCAAATACCTTTTCCCTTCCCCAGATGACAGCATAGACCTCTTCGCGGCTGAGGGCAGGCGCTTTGTAGTGTGGCGCAAAGGAGGCCAGATAGTCCCACAAAGACAAAAGCCGCCCTTCCTTATCAGCAGAACTGAGCGGCAGAAAATTCCGGAAAAGCCGCCTTTCGCGTGCTGTAAATTTGCGGATCAGGCGGAGGGCTTTGCTTTCATTCATATAAAATTTCCGGCAATTATTTTTATATAAAGTTAATAATCAATGTTTTATACTCAAAAATTAATTTTATTTCCCGGCAAACCTTATATTTTGTCTTTGATTCCGGGCATATCTTCCGGCAATTTGGCATCTATAAATATCCTCTTTATGATACGAATGCTTGTTATCCTTATCGCTGTATCGTTCTTGCAAGGAACTGCCTTTGCCCAGGATGCCAGAACCAGCCAACTAAGTGGAGGTGTGGTCCTCAATACCATCGGATGGAATGGCCAGCACCTGCTGATTGGCGGTGCTACAGATACGGTGCAGGGAAACTGGGATTTCCTGCTGACCCGGCGCGATACCCTGTTTCAGGAAATTGCCACCTATGCCTATCCGTATTCGGGCAAAGACCAACTGCGCTTTGTGAAGCCCCTCGCAAATGGCGATATGATCCTTGCCGGCACGGGGTACACCACGCTTACTTCGGATACGCTGGAGATAACCCTTATGCGCATTTCTGCCCAGGGAAATGTGCTGTGGGCGAAGCGCTTTTCCACCCCCTCCGCCTATGAACTGCTGGGCCTCGCAGGTATGGATTGCTATGCGGATGGTTCGGCTGTGTTTTCGCTCTGTCTCCGGGACCTGAACACGGAGGTGCGCTTTGGGCAGATGGTAAAACTTACCCCTTTAGGCGCGATAAGCTGGCAATCCACGGTTTCGCTGGGCAAAGGCAAGGCCAGTGACCCCATATTTCCGCAAATTCCCCGCAGCAATGTCCTGATCCAGGGGCCGGATACGGTCTGGGTGGCATGGAATCGGGTGGATACCACCCTTACCGCCAATATCAGAGAGATTGCAGTCTATGAAGGGGTATATGTAAACGCCCCTGACTGGAATATCTGGGCCTATTCGAGTGCAACCGGCTCTCCGGATGTATTTCCTTCGGTGATGGAAATCGGTCTGACGGATCCGGTCATCCGTAAAATAACGATGCTGGCAGAGGGCGGCTTTGGGTCTGGCTATTCTCCTGTCATGATGATTCAGTTTTCAAGCATGTTTTCTTTTGAATGGGGACACGTGTCATCGTATTTCGGTTCCGGAAAGGGCACTCTGGGAGGAGGGAGGGACTATATGTTTTCGGACATTTTTACCCGCTTTGACGGATACACCTCAAGCATATTCCGCAACCATCTGCCAACGGGTCCGGAAGACATCACAGATTTTGTCAGCGTAGGGAACAAGGGGTATGCCATCCGCCGGTCCGACGATGCGTGGCCGCAAGCGCAGGCCATGAAGAGCGGCCTTCTGTCTTTTTCCTGGCTGCCTTCTGTCCAGGTTTGCGGACTTGCAGATACGGCTACCTTTGATGG
>RDXT01000885.1 GCA_004292985.1 Bacteroidota bacterium | reverse complement strand
ACGGTCATACTCCCGCTCCGGCAGTTCTGTTGAGTTTTCCAGTTCGTAGCCCCGGCCCAGATACTGGTATTCATAGGTAAAAAAGCCGCTGAGTTTGCGCCCGCTGTAAGAGAGTTTTTGCCGCGTAATGAGTTGTGTCTGAAGAAATCTGAGGTTGTTAAACTCTGCCTGACTACCCGAAACAAGCGCATAGTCGAAGCGGCGGCGGGTGAAACTCCCCTGGTTGTCCGACTCCCAGTAAAAGCGTTTTTTCAGGCGGTAACTCAGGCTGAGGCGCACCGAGGCCGTGTCGGATTTGATCTGCTCCACCGACTCGCTTTTGTAATCATCCATCTGGTTGCTGCCGCCCCGCACTTCGAGGGCAGCCGCAGCCACTTCGCTGAAGGTTTTGCTCCACAGGCTTGAAAAGGCCAGATTCCGCTGCCTCCGGGGTTGGATATATTTCTCCCGGATGAAGAGTTCGGTTTGCATATCTACCTCACCTGCAAGGTTTTGGATGATGCGCAGGCGCAGCGCCGGACTAATGCCCTGGTCCAGATTCCGGGCACGGTAGTCCCAGCTATAGCCGATCATGGGCGTCACCGAGAGGCCTTCGCGGGGCTTGTATTGCACCCCGGCGTAGAGGCTGTGGCGCTGGTTGCCCGTGTTCCAGAACTGATCTGTCTCTATCCATGAAGCTGCTTCCCAGCTTTTTTTCAGGCGGTAATACTGCCACCATTGCGTGTGGATATAAAACTGCACAAAGGGTGCCTGGCCCAAAGCGGTATTAAGCAGGTGGTCGTGATGAAAAATCAACTCGCTGCGGTAGCGGCCCGCCGAGTGATTCCAGTTCAGGTCGAGGCGCGTTTCGTAGGTGAAATTGTTTTGCCGCCGGAACGAAAACACCAGGCCCTGCGGTGCTTCGAGCAGGGTACTGTCCTGTGCCTGAAGGGATCCCGCTGCCAGAAAAAAGCAGAAGGCCAGCAGCATCGTTTTTCCCGGGGGCATCATGGGAGGAAAGATACAGCTTTTTGAGAAAAGACTTCTGCCGCCTGCGGTACAAACCCAGGGGGGTGCCTCTCTTTTTCTGGCTGAATATGAGCGGGGATAAAATTTCAGATATATCCCGTAACTTTCCCGCAGAAATACGCCGGATTCCTTTTCATGAAAAAAGTCCTCTTCCTCGACCGCGACGGCACCATCCTCATCGAGCCTTCCGACACTTATCAGGTAGATAGCCTGGACCGCTTCGCCTTTTTGCCGGGAGCGATCCGTAACCTGCTGAAAATCAAAGCGCACACCGATTACGAATGGGTCATCGTTACGAACCAGGACGGCCTGGGCACAGCCTCTTTTCCGGAGGAGAACTTCTGGCCCGCCCAGAACCTGATGCTCGACATCCTGCGCAGCGAAGGCATTACCTTCACCGACATCTTTATTGACCGTACGTTTAAACACGAGCAGGCGCCTACCCGCAAACCCAATACCGGGCTGCTGGGCAAATACCTCGACGGCAGCTACGACCTCGCGCAGTCCCTGGTGATCGGCGACCGCCCCACCGATGTGCTGCTGGCCCGCAACCTCGGCGCCAAGGCCATCCTGCTGGGACGCAGCCTCGACGATCAGGACAATGATGTGAGCTGGGAAGAGCTGCGCGAAACACTCCTTTTCAGTGGGGAAACCTGGGACGAAATCGGGAGTTTTATCCTGAAAATCAATGCCTTGCGAAAGGCCCACGTCCATCGGGTTACCCGCGAGACCGACGTCGAAGTGCGCCTCGATCTCGACGGTACCGGAGTCACCCATTGTGAGACAGGCGTTGGCTTTTTTGACCACATGCTCGACCAGCTGGGCAAGCACAGCCGCTGCAACATCGAAGTCAAAACCACAGGCGACCTGCACATAGACGAGCACCACACCATCGAAGATACCGCCCTGGCCATCGGCGAGGCCTACCGCGAAGCCCTCGGCGACAAGCGCGGCATCGAGCGCTACGGCTTTTTTAGCCTCGTGATGGATGATGCCCTCGCCGAAGTCGCCATTGATTTTTCGGGCCGCCCCTGGCTCACCTGGCAGGCCGCCATTCCGGGAGAAAAAACAGGCGATTTCCCGGTAGAAATGACCGAGCATTTTTTCAAATCCTTCTCCGACGCTGCCCGATGCAACCTGCATGTGCGCATTTCGGGCCGCAACGCCCACCACATGATCGAAGCCGCCTTCAAATCCCTGGCCCGCGCCATTCGTCTGGCCATCACCCAT
>RDXT01000884.1 GCA_004292985.1 Bacteroidota bacterium | reverse complement strand
TGGCCCTACTGACCGCACAGTCCCCCGCCCTCGAAGCCCTGACCTCGGGGAAGGCCGAGGATTACAATCAATTGGCCTCGAACTTGTTCCACGGCCTGATCGACACCATCGAGCGAGAAATCGAGGCCGAAAGCAAGATCGCCGACCATCTCTTCGAAAAATGCGAGGATTTCTACAGCGACGAACTGGCCCGTTTGGAGGACGCCCACGACTACGAAAGCGAGCTGGGCCTCGCCCTTCTCAAAGAAACATGGGGAGCTTGGGCACCCCTTATTGCGGCCATCAACGCCGAAAACATCCTTGTGCAAACCGACGTCCTGCCTTTGTACAATTACCTCTCGGACAAAAAACACATGAAAAGCGCCCGGGGCATCGTCGAGCGCGAAATGAAGGAGGGCAGGGAGGCCGTCGATGAACTCAGCACACGGGAGGTCAGCGACAAGCCCGGCTTCTTTGAAACCGCCTGGAGCATCCTCGGCTGCGATTCTGTCGGCGAATGCGCCATCGACGTGGCCTTGATAGCCATGACCGCAGGTTCTGCCAAAGTGGTAAAAACGGCAGCCAAAGGTGCCAAGGCCACCCGAAAAGTGCGGAAAGCCAAAAAAGTCGTCAAATCGGTGGGGAATTTTGGCAAAGCCATCCACAAAGTCCTTGACTCGGCCAAGACCCTCGCAAAATTCGCCTCCCTCGCAAAATCCGCCATTGTCGACACCCTCAAGTACTACGGCTTTTGGGTGAAAGAAACCTGGAAGGGCATCTCGGGCATCGTTTCCAAAATCAGCACCGACCTGATTGCCACACACACCACGGGCGACGGCGACGAGACCCCTGAGATCGTCGCCCGCCGGATTGCCAAGGAGGAGGTCGCCACGCTTGTGGGATCGAAAATCGGCCTCAAAAAAGGCGATCCGATGGACGTCCGGGTGGCCTTGGTCTTCCTCGCCCAGAAAAAATACCGCCCGGCAGAGGCGCTCATCCGCACTTTCTTGATGGACAGTTTGACCTACCGCACGACGGTAAACACAGCCTTTGAGAGCATACAAGCGGCCACCCCGTTGACCAAGGGCAACGAAATCCTGAAGCGTGTATTCATCTCGACGGTCGGCGAGGTGTCCCAAGATCTGGTGTCGGCCATACCCTTTGTCGACAAAAGCGGCTTGGCCAAGTACCTCGTCGAGGCGGCACGCAAAAGCGTGCAGAAAATTTTTGGTTGAAAATTTTGCCCGGGACTCTGGGAAATCTTGGGTTTTTCAAAAGCCAAAAAATCCGGCACTTGACCTTCCAAAATTCAACGTCCGAAACTTTTTGACCACATGAAAACAGAACGTTCCGCCACAACAAAAACGGCAGTGCCCCTGGGCGGCAAATGCTTCGGCGCAGGCCGCTCCGATACCGGCGCTCGCGCCTGTGATGAGGGTGCAAGATAGCTTTCCCGGACTACATTCCCCAGACCACAATTTCCTTGTCGTCCACCTGCTGCACCTCGCGGCGGATGCGGGCATCCCAGGAAAGTTCTGAGGAGGGTTTTTTCTCGAAAATAACCAGATGGCCCCGGCTCTGTCCCAGTTTGTCCATGTAGCGGCTCAGTTGCTTCAGGCCGTCGGACAGGGTGTAGCTATCATGGTTAAGTTTCAGCTCGATGGGAATCACCTGATCCTTCCAGAAAACAGCCAGATCCGTACGGCCATTGCCTATGGCCATTTCGCGGTCTATGCGACCACCGCCGTTAACAATGCGCTGCAAAAAGGCCATCAGAAGTAGCTGATGCCCAGCCTCTTTGTACTCAAAGCGCTCCAGCCAGGATTCAGAATGCCTTCTGTAAAAATCCGCAAATGCAGTCAGCAGTTTATCTATATCGAGGCTACCATCAGGATTGAGATACCAGGCCGTTTGTACCGTATCCTGGTCAAAGCCATCGTGAAGGCTGTGGTTAATGATGCGGGTAATAATCTCGCGGTAAATGGGGTTAGCAAACTGAACCGGACTTTTCTGTGTTACAATTCCCAGATCGCGGCAGTAACGAATGGCATCATTGTAATCATCAAAAATCGGGCTTTCACCATTGATAATGCTAAGTACAATCTGCCGTACACGCGGTTCCTTGAGTTTGTCAACAAGGCTATCGAGGTGCGTCTGCCGCTGAGCGATGAGGGCCTCCTTGGCTTTTTCCACCATATCAGGCGTGATCGGCTGGCTGTAATCGTTTTTAAGGCGCTCTGCCACAATCTCATTGGCGAT
>RDXT01000883.1 GCA_004292985.1 Bacteroidota bacterium | reverse complement strand
CCTACGCTCCAGGAAAGACCGCCATTGGTGGAGATTGTGTAACGATACAGACCGCTGGAACCGCCGCAGGCAGCGCCGTTGTTACGGAAAATCATTGCCACGGAACCACCGTTGGTACCTACACCGGGAACCGCAGAGAGCTGCTGGTTAGAAGGTACTACATAGGTAAGGGAGTTGGCAGATTCGCCGATCTTCACGGAAGAAACAGCGTCAGTAAGAACTGTTCCTACCGGGAGTGGGGAGGGCAGAGAGTTCCCACTCACCTGGGGCTCATCTGTTGGCAGGGTCTGCTGAATCTTTTGCAGGGGCATACCCTGGCCTTGTACCATCTTCTTGGACTGTCCGTAACCCGCGCTGGTTACTGCCGCCAGAAGGAAAAGTGTGAATAATTGTCTCATAATCTTCTTTGGTTTTAGAGAAGGTGTTAGGTTGAAGTTTAACGTCCAAGTTAAGTATATTTTTCTGAATTGTTACAAGATTCACGAAGAGTTGAAGGGTAATTTTGAAGTAAATAGTTGATTTACACAGAATTATGCATGATAAATGCTTTTGCAACCCTTTCTCCCGGCGCACCGTATAACATCCTGACATGAAGGAAAAGCGCAGGGAGATTTTCGGTAAGGGACTTTTTCTTACTTCAATCCCGAAAAAAAATCTTCAGAAATTTGCATTTATCAAAATCAGCGTTTTACTTTGTTTCCGTTCCTTAATTACATCTACCCGGTGTAATTGGTTTATTGAGAACGAGGCGAGAGATCTGGCTCTTCGACCCTCTGGCAACCACCTCTCTGAGACAGGTGCCCCATCCAGCCCCGAAAGGGGAATGATACGCTAATAACACAGTTGAAAATGAATCAGACATCTCTTCATCAACACACGGTAGGTTCCTCCCAAATCGTCTTCACATCTTCGCCTGCAACCCATGCATCCGCTACAGGCTGCTGTTGTTGCTGCTGTTAACACTTTCGCTTTTCGGCCTTAGGTAATTCTATACGCCTGAAAATCAAAGTGTTATTATTTTACTTATTTACTCTATATATTTTATGGGGTGAATAGATTATCTTGTCCTTTTCAAAAATTCAATCAACACTTTCCCACTATGTCTCAGTACCGTTTCGAAACCCTCCAACTCCACGCCGGCCAGGAAGCCGATCCCACCACAGGCTCCCGCGCAGTGCCGATTTACCAGACCAGTTCCTATGTGTTCAAGAACAGCGATCACGCTGCCAACTTGTTCGCCCTCAAGGAGTTCGGTAACATCTACACCCGGATTATGAACCCGACCACCGACGTGCTCGAAAAACGTCTGGCAGCGCTCGAAGGGGGTGTGGCAGCTCTGGCAGTATCTTCGGGGCAAGCCGCCCAGTTGCTGGCCATCAACAACATTGCCCAGGCCGGAGACAATATTGTGTCGAGTTCACATCTCTATGGCGGTACCTACAATCAGTTTAAAGTTGCGTTTAAGCGCCTGGGCATAGATGTACGTTTTGCCGACGGGGTGAATGTAGCTTCCTACGATCCGCTTATCGACGAGCATACCAAGGCCATTTACCTGGAGACGATCTCCAATCCGGAGTTTTCGGTGCCTGATTTTGAGGCATTTGGCAAACTGGCGCAGCGCCACGGCATCCCGCTGATTGTGGACAATACCTTTGGTGCCGGCGGTTATCTGGCACGTCCCTTTGACCACGGCGCAAACGTAGTCGTAGCTTCGACCACCAAATGGATCGGCGGTCACGGCAACGGCATCGGTGGTATCATCATTGACGGGGGTAACTTCGACTATGGCAATGGCAAATTCCCACAGTTTACCGAACCTTCCGAAGGTTACCACGGGCTGATTTTTAATGATGTATTTGGTCCCAAAGGCCCCTTTGGTAACATCGCCTATATCATCCGCGCACGGGTAGAAGGTCTGCGCGACCTGGGTCCGGCCCTGAGTCCGTTTAATGCCTTCCTGTTCCTGCAAGGGGTCGAAACGCTCTCTCTGCGGGTGCAGCGTACCGTGGACAATGCCCTCGCACTGGCCCAGTGGCTCGAAGCCCATCCGCAGGTGAAGTCGGTGAAATATCCGGGTCTGGCCAGCAGTCCGTATCATGAGACAGCCAAAAAATACCTGCACAATGGATTTGGCGGCGTGCTCGTACTCGAACTGCAAGGCTCGAAAGAAGATGCGGTGCAGTTTGTGAACAGCCTGAAGCTGATTTCCCACCTGGCCAATGTGGGCGATGCCAAAACGCTCATCATTC
>RDXT01000593.1 GCA_004292985.1 Bacteroidota bacterium | reverse complement strand
TCGGTCATGATCCATTCGGCAATGTTTTTGGTCGAATTGCCTTTGTGTGTTCCGGCAGGCACAGCATAGGCGCCCCAGTGAATGAACATGCCAAATCGTGCTTCGCGCCACCATTCCATCCGTTTGTCGAGGTCGGCCTGCGATTCGTTGAGATAGTCTTTGGGGGCCTGCGCGGCGGCAGGTTCTGTTGCCGGTGCTTTGGGTGCAGAGCTGCATCCCGCCCAGCACAGGGCAGAAATGAGAAAAATCGTCGCGAGAGTAGTACGCATAATGAAAGGGGTTTAATGTACAAGTAGTCCCTGGACAAGATAGCGAAAAAAAAGTCACAGCTTCGCTGTAAACGTTTTCGCAAAAGCCGTTTCGGGTCGGAGACCACTCACGAGCATAATCTGTTCCCTGAACCCTGTTCCCTGTTACTTGTACAAGGGGCTGCACCCCTTGCTGGCAGATGGCGCCCCGTCAGGGCTTTGAAAAAAAATGGTTCGGGACCGGGGGCTGTTCACTGTTCCTTGTTCCCTGTCAACTGTTCCCTGTCCTCACCTGATCGTAAAACTGCTCTGTCCGATCAGATGGCCGTCGCAATAGACCGAAATGTACTGAGGGCCTTTCTGATAGTATTCGACATCTTCAGGAATGTAGGTGATGCAGGCCTCTTCGCTCAGGCGGTTGTAGCGGACGGTTGTTTTGGAGGTATAGGTCTTTTCTTTGTTCTGGTACATAAAGGTGCCGCTCAGGCCTTTGGCAAAATTGGTGCTGATGGTGCCATCGGGATTTTCATAAATCAGATAGACCTCGCGCTCTCCGGGTTTAGCAATCAGGTTTTCGATGAGGGTGAAACAGACCTTTATTTCATTAAGCGCTCCTTTGCGGAATGCATTTTCTTCCTCGCTGATTTCCTTGCCTTTTTTGGTCACGTTGCGGTACGAAAAGTCACGCACTTTCAGCACGGAGGCGATCTGTTTGGTCTCCTCCAGTTCGCGGGTCGTATTTTCTTTTTGCTGCGAAAGGGTCTGGTTTTCGGACTTCAGGCGGGTTTCGCTGGCCGCAAGGGTCTGCACCTGCCCGCTTAATGCCTCGTTTTCTGCTTTGAGGGCCTCCAGTTGCTGACGGTACTGGTCCATGATGCCGCGCATTTCCTCCACACGGGCTTCGTACTGGCGGATTTTGGCGAGATTGGCCTTGTTTTCGCGCTTGGCTTCATTGAGTTTATCCACTACGCGGCCCAGCTCTTCGTATTTGTCATTCAGCAGGCGGGTTTTTTCCGCTAAATCCAGCTCTTTGTCCTCGACGGTGATGTCCAGGCCGATGATTTTTTCCTCCAGTTGCAAGACCTCTGTTTTGAGGCCGTCTATGGTGGCAGCATTGGTCTGGTTGTTTTCCTTTTCCGAAAAATATTTGGTGGAAAAATACCCCAGTGCCGAGAGTACAAGGATGCCTACGATGATCAGAATGATGCGGCTGGTACTGTCACTGCTTGCCATATTGGATTGATAATGTCACAATAAGTACGAAAGTACGGGATTAAATGGAATTTACCAATGTCGCGGGCGGAGCCATCAGGGCCTCGCAGAGCAGCTCCTGCACCTGACGCAGCGCCGGTCCGATCTGCCAGGCAGCCCGGTTGCGGGGTTCCACATAGTTGGAGATGCCCCTGAACGCCAGAAAAGGGACTCCGGAGGCCAGCATGGCATGAAAAAACGCGGCACCCTCCATCGTCTCCACCTGCGGACGGCAACGCGCCAGCAGCGCCGAAATGCTTTCCGGCACGCCATGTACGGTATTGACGGTCGCGCCCGAAACTTTCGGTATTTCCAGCAGCGAAGGGGAGGGATTATTCAGCCCGCCAGGCCAACGTTGTGTAACTGTCTCCAGCACCGGAAAGCCCAGGGCCTCCATGTCGAGAAACCCTTCGGGACTCTCAGCACCCAGTTCCGGGAAAAAATCGCTCACCACTTCGACCACAGTCCCCAGTGCCATCTCCCGGTCAAAGGTCCCCGCAATCCCCACATTGATGGCCAGATCAGGGCGTTGAGCTGCGAGGTACCTGCCGAGGGTAAAGGCCGTATTCACCATCCCAACCCCTGTGATCAGCAGATCTATTTCCCAGGCACCTGCGCGACCCTGCCACAAAGCCCCCTGGCGATGCAGGTCCAGACGCTCGCACAGGAGCGCAGTTTCAGGAAGCGTAGCGGCAACAAGCAAGAGGCGCATGAAGGATGGGAATAAATGAATCCTGCTGCAAACATAACAAAGACTGTGCAAGGCTTATCTTGTTGCAAAGGCTTTTTCATCCGGCGTGAAATATCTATCTTACCCAGACTCCTACTTATACCCGCAATTATGCCTACCCGTCGTCAATTTTTGGGAGATAGCTCCCGCCTTGCCCTTGCTGCCAGCATAGGTACGCTGCTGCCCCTCGGCGCGCAAAGCCGCACAGCCCCCTCAGATAAGGTCCGGATTGCCCTCGTCGGATGCGGCGGTATGGGCATGGGCGACCTCGAAAACCACCTCAAACAGCCCGGTGTAGTCTGTGCGGGCCTCTGCGATGTGGACCAGAAACGCCTCGAATCGGCAGCGGCCCGTGTCGAAAAAATGAACGGCCAGAAGCCCACCCTCTACAAAGATTTTCGTAAATTACTGGAAAACAAGGACATAGATGCCGTAATCATCGGCACCCCCGACCACTGGCACTGCCTGATCATGGTGATGGCCTGTCAGGCAGGTAAGGATGTGTATGTCGAAAAACCCATGGCCAATTCTATCGCCGAGTGCGAAGTTATGGTGAAGGCCGCCCGCCGCTACGGACGTGTGGTGCAGGTGGGTCAGCAACAGCGCAGCGGAAAAAACTGGCAGGAAATTGTGGCATTTGTCCAGTCCGGAAAGCTGGGAAAAATACGCCAGGTGCGCCTCTTCGGGCACTTTGACTATGGCATGGGTGCGCCGCGTATCGAAAACAGCACCCCTCCCAGCGAACTTGATTACGAGCTCTGGCTCGGTCCTGCGCCCTTCAGCCCCTACAATGCCAACCGATTACACGGCGTCTGGCGGCACCAGTGGCACTATGGCGGCGGCCTGCTGAGCGACTGGGGCGTGCACCTGCTCGACATTCCCCTCTGGGCCATGAAAGTCGAAGGCGCACCTCAATGGGTAAATGCCGCGGGCGGTATATTTGTCTATCCGGAGCGGCAGATCGAAACCGCTGATACCCTGAATGTTAGCTACGCTTTTGAAGACTGGACCCTTACCTGGGAGCATATCGGCGGCTCACAGACCGGCCTCTACAACCGCAATTACGGCATGGCATTCATCGGGGCCAATGGTACCCTCGTCGCCAACCGCGAAGGCTGGGAACTCCTGCCGGTGATGCGCGACAACAAGTATATCATGGAGGCCCTTCCGCCTCAGAAATCCGCCGAAAGCAACCACGAAGCCCACGCCATCAACTTCCTCGAATGCATTAAAAGCCGCAAAGACCCGGCCTGTACGGTGGAAATGGGGTACCTGGCCGCTTTTTATGCCCACATGGGCAATATCTCCTACCGCAGCGGCACACGCCTGAAGTGGGATGCCAGCCGCCAGAACTTCGGCGAAAACAAAGCCGCCAATGCCTTAATTACCCCCGAATACCGCGCCCCCTGGGAGCTGCCTAAACTGTAACGCATGAACTATCAAGCCCAAAAGATACACGCGCCCATCCTTATAGATGGAGATGTCACCAAAAGCGTATGGCAGCAGGCCACCTGGAGTCCGCGCATGGGAGACATGGTTACCGGACAAGCGGGGCTCTACAACACACAGGCCGCCGTGCTGTGGAGCGACACGCATCTGTATATCGCCTTTCAGGTGGAGGAACCTTTTCTCGAAGCCCATCTGACCGAAAGAGACAGCATTATTTTTCTCGAAAATGACCTCGAAGTGTTTATTGACGGCGGGGACTGTTATTATGAACTGGAGGTAAATGCTGCAAATACCGTGTATGAGGTCTTTTTTATCTGGAAAGACGCCTACACACGCGGCAGCCGCTTCGACATTCCGGAGTTTGACCTCTTTCATCCGCAGGCCTATACCTTTGGCGGGGACTACGACCGCGTAGGTGCGACCTTCTGGAAAGGAACCCATCCCCGTGGCATCCGCTGGGCATTTACCCACTTCGATATGCCCGGCCTCGAAACCGCCGTGCAGCTCGACGGCACCCTCAATGACCACAGCGACATAGACAAAGGCTGGAGCCTGGAGATCGCCATTCCCTGGCAGAGCCTCAGCCTCCTGGCGAATGGCAGGGCGCTCCCTCCAAATCCCGGCGATGTGTGGAGCATGTTTCTGGGCAGATTTCAAAAACTGATGTCGGGCGGCAAAGAGCTGCACCCCCACCCTGCAATGTCCATGAGCAGCCACGGCGTGTATGACACCCATTTGCCGGAGAAATGGACAAAAATTGAGTTTTGACAGGGAACAAGGAACAGGTTTCAGGGAACAGGTGACAAGGAACAGCCTTTTATTGAGTTTCAAAGCTTCGCAGCATGCTGCGAAGCCGCCGCTTTTCCCTATCTTCGCCTCGCAAAAGCAAAAATATGGAAGGCAACGATCTCGCCCTCACCCGTGCCCGTCTCTCCCGCGCCGCAATCGAGCGGCTCTACATCGAGATGCGGCACCTCTTTTACAATGGCACATACCGCCGCCTGGGTGCCCGTGGCGAAGTGCTCACCGAAGCCCTGCTCACCCTCAGTCCGGAAATCTATGGCTCGATGGCCGATACGGACAAGGTGGAACTCGACGGGCTGGTCTATGTCATAGACCGCCTGCCCAGAGGCATCGAAGAGTGCCGCTTCATCAAACTGATCTCCGAAGAGGGCTATGCCGAATCGGGATTTGAGGTGATCGTGCCCGCCGCCCGCCGCCGCAACTGCTACCGCATAGACGAGGACTACATGTACATGGAGGTAACGCGTGGCAGAAGTGAAATCTACGACATCCTCACGCATCTGACCTTCCTGTACCTCGAATCGGAAAAAATCAAAGGCCACGCCCTCGATGAGCACGGCAATCCCCGCCCTGAGTGGCTGAAACTCGAAGCCATCGTCAGAGGGGACCTGCGCCTCGACGACAAAAACCGGGATGTGGCCTTCAGCTACCTCAGTTCGCTGCTGGGACGCAGTTTTGCTGCCACCCGCTACGCCTACGAGCGTCTGGCCCGGCAACCCGACAAAAACAACGGCCTCTTTCACGTCGTCTATAGCCTGGGACGCATCGCCATCGAAGCCACCTACGGCGAAAAAGAGCGCGAAATTGCCTTCTCCCCTACCCTCCGCGACCGGATCGGACACCATATCTACGGTGAGCGCTGGGCCGAAAGCATCAAGCAGCACCTCGCCGACCGGCAACTGCTCGACCGCCCCCTGCACATCATCAGCGCCAACCCGCACTCCGTGCTCAATACCCTCTGCGCATGGCCTGCCCTCCACCGCTCCTTAGACAAAAACATTTCGGTGGAAGACCTCGCCCTGGAACTCAGTAAGCCCGAAAATGGCGAAATGCGCGAAACAGTCAGAGAGTATGCCCGCAGACATGGCATGGACCTCATAGACGACCCTTCCGGAACCAATATTCCGGTGCAGATTTTCGATACCTCCCTCCTGGAGCCGGGCAAACTACACCCTCAGTTAAGCGTCGATATTCAATACCTGAAAGAAGAGCGGCCTGTGATTCTGGTCATGGACTATGCCTTTGGCGAGCAGGCCTACGAAACGATGGACGAACTGCTGAAACCCTACAAAAATGCAGAGCAGGCCTATCCAATGCAGGTCGCTTCTATCTCCATTATGGGAAAAGCCGGGATCCTGGAAGGGGATAAAGGAGACATTATGGTGCCCACCTCGCATGTATTTGAAGGGACCGCCGACAACTATCCCATTGATAATGAGTTTACTGCCGCTGATTTTTCAGATTCGGGCGTAATGGCCTTCGAAGGACCGATGATCACCGTGCTGGGTACCTCCCTGCAAAACCGCGATGTGCTCTCCTACTTCAAAGACTCCTCCTGGAAGGCGATCGGACTGGAGATGGAAGGCGCGCATTATCAGAAAGCCATTCAGGCCAATGCATTGATACGCAAGAACATAGACCGCAGCGTTGTGCTCAGGTATGCCTATTATGCCTCAGACAATCCCCTCGTAACCGGTTCCACGCTCGCTTCAGGCAGCCTCGGCATCGTGGGGGTGAAGCCGACCTATTTTATTACGCGAAAAATTCTCGACCGCATTTTGCAGCCCCGCCGAATCCGCTGAGCGGGGTACTTCCGGCAAATTCCTGCGTTAAGAGTCTAAACACACATTTTTCAACCTTCTTTATGAAACGTAGTCCCTATTTCCTGAGCCTGCCTGCCCTGACGCTGACCCTGCTGCTGCTGAGTGCCTGCAACAAAGAGCGCATCCTTTCCGAATCCGACGCCTACCGTCTGATTGAAAATGCAGTTGTTGCCAATACCGAAGGGATGGCCAGCCAGACTACCGATATAGCCGATCTGGCCCTGGCTTTTCTGAACAACTGCAACACCACCGGCGACTCTGCCATCACCCGCAGCGGTTCGAGCGGACAGATCACGTATGACTATACATTTGACTGGGACTGGTCTGTGCTCTGCAATGCTGCCAGTGTGCCACAGGTATTTTCGGCAAGTTGGAGCTCCGATGGCACCTATACCACAGCCCGCTTCGAGTCCAGCGACAACAGCGCCGGAGGATATACCGTTACGGGCCTTCAGCCTTCAAGCACCAACCTCAGCTTCAACGGCAGCTTTGAGCGGCAAGGCTCCCAGTTTTTTGTCAGCGGCAGCAACAGCCGGGCCATCCGCTCCACGATCGTGATGAGCACCACCAACCTGCTTGTGAGCAAAAACACCCAACTGATCGTGGACGGCGACTGCGACGTGAGCATCAGCGGCGATTATGATGGTACGCCCTTCTCTTTTTCGGGTACCCTTCAGTTTCTGGGCGGCGAAGCTGCTACCCTGACCCTGGACTCTCTGAGCTATAACATTACCTGGTAAGGCTCCGGCCTTTTACTTGCCGCGCTGCACCTCCCGGATAGCGATTTTTGGGCATAAGCTCCTGATTCAGAGGGAGGTATGCCCCTTTGCCTTATACCCAGGAAAACCCTACATTTGAAAAACCAACACGGAAAGCATCCTGCCGCATGACACCCCGAATCGTACAGGCAAGCGAAAAAAAGCTCATTGGCAAACGGCTGAAAATGAGTCTGGCCCACAACAAAACAGGCGAACTCTGGAAAAGCTTTGTGCCCAGACGCAGCGAAATACGCAAGCCCCTGACAAAGGACTGGATTTCCCTGCAAGTGTATGAAGCAGGGCATTTTGCAGAGATGAATCCAACCCGTGAGTTTGAAAAATGGGCTGCTGTCGAGGTATCGGATTTTGACGAGGTGCCGGATGATATGGAAACCTTCACGCTGAAAGGGGGACTTTATGCCATTTTCGACTACAAAGGATCGAGCAATGACTCCCGTATTTTTCAATTTATCTTCGGTGTCTGGCTGCCGGGTTCTGAGTATGAGTTAGACGAGAGGCCACATTTGGAAGTATTAGGCGAAAAATACAAAAACAATGACCCGGAATCCGAAGAAGAAATCTGGATCCCGGTAAAACCCCGGTAGAATAACGTCCCCCCTTCCATATATTTACCCGAACAAAACATAAGCCCATGAACAAGTCGCTCAAACAGGATTGGTCAAGAAGAAAGTTCATTGCCCGTGTCGCAGAAGCAGGGACAGCCGCTATGCTGAGTCCTCTCTTATCGCTGGCGCGCAATCCTCATGACAGGGTAGCTGATATTGTTGCCAGGATGAACGGAGTGGATACCCACAACCACATCGATGTTCCGCTGACCAAAGCAGATCTGCCCGGACCTGCCGTTGACTTGCTGGGAGAAATGAAAAAGTCTGGCTTATCGGCCATCTGCATGACCTTTGCGGTAGATTATCAAAAACTGACCCGCGAAGGGGAGGCCTATGAGCGCTTTATCAACGGATTGGACGCACAGGATGTAGTGCTCAAAAGGAGCAAGATAAAACGCGCTTTGCATCTGGCTGATATAAGGGCTGCACAGAAAAAGCGGAAACCCATCGTTATACAGTCGGTAGAGGGCGGCCATTTTCTCGAAGGAAACATCGGGCGGCTTGAAGAAGCCTATAAAAGAGGGTTAAGGCATCTGGGGCTTCTGCACGACAACGACGCCTCCGTACCTCTGGGAGACATCTACACCAATCCTGCGAAGTGGGGCGGCCTGACTGAGTTTGGGATCCATGTGATTAAGGAATGTAACAGGCTCGGCATTCTGATAGA
>RDXT01000882.1 GCA_004292985.1 Bacteroidota bacterium | reverse complement strand
AGCAGGGTGATGAGGGTAGGCATGAGAGGGTGAAGTTTCCCCTAAATATAGGGAGAATGCGAAACTTCGTGACATACGACCCCTGCGTCTTTATTTTGCGGAGGCCTTATCCCAGCATCGCCGCGATTTCGCGGGTAGCAGGCATGCCGTTATTTTCCAGGATTTCCTTAGCCAGGTTGATGTAGTTCACCGCGCCATTTGAGCGGGCATCGAAGGCCAGCACAGGCTTGCCGAAGCTTGGAGCCTCGCTCAGGCGGGTGTTGCGGTGGATCACCGTCTCAAATACGAGGTCCTGGAAGTGCTTCTGCACGTCTTCGATGACCATGTTGCTCAGGTTGAGGCGGCGGTCATACATGGTCAGCAGGATTCCTTCGATCTCCAGGTTTTTGTTCAGGCCCTGCTGCACAATGCGGATCGTATTGAGCAGCTTGGCAAGACCTTCGAGAGCGAAATACTCGCACTGAACGGGTACAATCACCGAGTCAGCAGCCGTGAGGGCGTTGACAGTGATCAGGCCCAGCGAAGGAGAGCAGTCGAGAATGATAAAATCATACTCATTGCGCACCTGCTCCAGCACCCCACGCATGAGGTACTCGCGCTGGTCGAGGTCCACCATCTCCACTTCAGCACCCATCAGGTCTTCGGCTGAGGGAACCAGGTAAAGGTTGGGGAACTCGGTTTCGATCACAATATCGCGGATATTGCGGCCCTCATCCACCATGCAGCCATAGACACTCATCTCAGCGGAGCGCGAGTCGAGGCCTACACCACTGGTGGCATTGCCCTGAGGGTCAGTGTCCACGATAAGGGTTTTGTATTCAAGGGCAGCGAAGCTCGCAGCCAGATTGATCGCGGTAGTAGTTTTGCCGACGCCGCCCTTTTGATTGGCCAGGCAGATGATCTTTCCCATGATTCGTATATTTGGAGCAAATATAAGACATTGCACATTTCGAATATCCACCGAATGCGACCTACACTGTGCATAACTTGCTTTTTTGCGATTATCCTGTGGATAAGTTGTGGAAAACCAGGTGATGCGGGGGAAGAGCGCTCTGTTTTTCGCATGAACCTCGATGAGGGCCTTACCACCCTCGATCCGGCCTTTGCCAGCTCCCGAAACCCACTCTGGATGACGGAGCAGGTGTTTAATGGCCTTGTGGAACTCGATTCGGCCCTTCGCCTGCAAGCCTCTCTCGCCCAAAGCTGGGACCTGAGCGCCGACGGCAAAACCTATACTTTCCACCTGCGCGGAGACGTCTTTTTTCACCGGGATCCCTGTTTTGGGGCCGCAGAAACGCGAAAAATGAAGGCTTCCGACTTTGTATATAGCCTCACCCGCATCTGTCAGCCGGTCCTGGCCTCTCCGGGGCTGTGGGTGTTCAATGGCAAGGTGAGGGGCGTGGGTGAATTTCGCGAGGGAAAAGCATTGACCATCTCCGGCTTCCGGGCACCCGACGACAGCACATTTGTGATCGAGCTGAATGAAGCCTTTCCGCCCTTCCTCTCGCTGCTGGCGATGCCCTATGGCTATGTGCTTCCATATGAGGCAGTTGACTATTACGGAGACCGTTTTCGTGAGCATCCTGTGGGTACAGGGCCTTTCTATATCTACCGCTGGAATGAGGGGCAGCGTCTGATCCTGCACAAAAACCCGGTCTATTTCGAGTGGGAACAGGGGCAGCGCTTGCCGGGGGTGGATGCGGTAAGTGTGTCTTTTATCCCCAGCCGCTTGTCGGCCTTTATTGAGTTTGTGCAGGGAAAACTGGATTTTGTGGGCGATCTCGACAACTCATACCGCGATGAACTGCTGTATCCTGATGGTACCCTAAAAGAAGCCTATGCGGAGAAGTACCAGTTTCTGCTGGCGCCGCAATTGAATACAGAATACCTCGCTTTTCAGGTGGATCAGAGCCTCGATCATGTAAAAAATCACCCTTTGTCGGATATACGCCTCCGTAAAGCCATTAACTATGCCATTGACCGGAAGAAACTGGTGAAATATTTGCTCAATGGCATGGGCTATCCGGCAGAATCGGGCTTTATCCCCTTCGGAATGCCGGGCTTTGACTCCCTGGCTGTGCGGGGATACACCTTTGATCCCGAAGCGGCCCGGCGTTTGCTGGCAGAGGCAGGGTATCCCGGTGGAAAGGGCCTGCCGCCCCTGGTGCTGAATTCGACCCAGAAATACGAGCATATCTCCGAATTTATCCAGAAATCGCTGGAAAACGTAGGGATCAGGGTGCAGGTGCAGAATATG
>RDXT01000592.1 GCA_004292985.1 Bacteroidota bacterium | reverse complement strand
TGTTCACAATCCGGTGCTGGTACGAGGCGCAGAGGTCCGCCAGGTGCCGGGTAGCAAAGTCCGGGTCTTGCTTCTGACCGTCGCGCACGAGGTAGAGCAACGAGGTTTTCAGCCCGCTGAAACTGAAGGCAAACTCGTCGTCGAGCGAGGGCGCCGGAAAGCGGAAGGCTTTGGGGTTGCCGCTTCGGGCGGTGGCATCCACGGCAGGGCCGCCGGGGTAGGGCAGGCCCAGCAGTTTCGCGGCCTTGTCTAAGGCTTCGCCCGCAGCATCGTCTATCGTCTGGCCGATGATCTCCATATCGAGCGGGGAATGCACAAGCGTAAGCTGGGTGTGGCCCCCCGAAACGGTGAGGCAGAGAAAGGGAAAGGCCGGTGGCGTATCGCTGAGGAAATTGGCCAGAATATGGGCCTCCATGTGGTTGACTGTCACCAGCGGTATGTCCAGCCCGAAGGAAAGCCCTTTGGCAAAACTCACCCCCACCATCAGCGCACCCAGCAAGCCGGGACCTGCGGTGCAGGCAACTCCCTGTAACTCATGCATTTCCACGCCCGCGTCGGCCATCGCCTTCTGCACCACCGACACAATGTGCTGCTGGTGGAGGCGCGAAGCCAGCTCCGGAATCACCCCTCCGTAGGGCGCGTGCTGCAACTGGGCGCGGATTACATTGGACAAAATCGCTCCCCGCCGGATCACAGCCGCCGCTGTTTCGTCGCAGGAGGATTCTATGGCAAGCAGGGTTGGCAAAAGGGTCAGACGTTATGAAAAACAGGACCGTAAATATCGGGTTTTATTTACGATTTTAACTCATAGCACGTTTTATTATGATAAAAGAAGCGCCCCGGATCAAGTTTGCTTTTTTTTCGCCGGAACTTTTCACAATTTGGTAACGCTTCTATTTAAGCCCCATGTATCTACGCCATTTGCTGCTTATGCTCCTGCTTTTTCCCCTGCTGCTGCGGGGAGGAAATACGGACAGCCTTCAGCGGGAGTTGCAGCGTCATATCGAGCAAAAAGACTATCAGGCACAGATAAATAACTATCTGGCACTCGGTGCCGCATACAAAGGCAGGTACGAACACAAAGAAGCCCTTGTGGCCTTCGAAGCGGGCCTTGCGGTGGCTACCCGCGAGCGCGATGTACCGCACCAGTTTGAGTTTCTCAACTCGGCGGGCCTGATGAATTTCTGGCTCGACAACTATACCACCTCGCTCGAACAACTGCTCAAGGCAAGGGAAATCGGGGTGGGCATCGTAACGGAAAAGGAACAGGTCGAAAACCTCAGCCTGATTTCGGATGTGTACATCAGCCTCGGCAACTACAAACAAGCCCTTTACCACCAGCTTCAGGCCCTCGAAATGGCCGAACTGATCTCAGACTCGGTGGGAATGGCTTCTTCTTTCCGCAACCTGGGCACCATTTACTGGTACAGGGAGCAATATGACCTCTCGCTCGAAAATCTCCAGCGCTCTCTGGCCCTTTACAAGGAAAAAGACAAGGAGGGTGTGGTCGTATGTACCATTCTGGCAGCCATTTCTTCCAACTATGCCTCCAAAAAGCAGCCGGACCAGGGGCTTAAGTTTGCAAATGAGGCACTGGAGCTTGCCCGCAGGATAGATTACTCCTATGGGGTGGCTTTCGCTACGGGAATGCTGGGCGTATTATACAAGGACAAACAAAATTACCCGGAGGCGCTCTCCTATGCCCGCAATGCGATAGACCAGATGCGGCAGCTCGACATCAAGGCCGAGCGGATCGAGTTTCAGGTCTTGCTGGGGGAGGTATATGGCAAAATGGGCCAGTATAAAACAGCCATAGACACCCTTCGCTCGGCGCTGACAGAGGCACAGAGCATCGGCGCGCGCAAGCTCATGGCTGATATTTACAAGGCGCTTGCCCCCAACTACGACTCGATAGGCGACCTGAGGAACTCTTACGCCATGTTTAAAGCCTACGACCAGTACCGCGACAGTCTGCTGAATGAAAAAAACATCGAGCAGATGACCAGCATGGAAACGGAGTACGAAATCCAGCGGCAGCAGAAGCAGATTGCCCGCCTCAAAGACCAGGACCGGGTGAACAGGGTTCGCCTGATTTTTGGAGGTCTGGGGGCCGGAGTGGTGTTTCTGGGGGTAATTTTATGGCTGGTGTTTATCCGCTACCGTACACAGACCCGCACCACAGAACTGCTTTCGCGGCAAAAAGAAGAGATACAGCGTCGCAACGACCAGCTTTCGAGCACCAATGCGGAGCTTGCCCAGTTTGCCGATGCGGCAGCCAATGACCTGCGCCAGCCCATGGATCAGATCCGCAGCCAGTTGGACCAGCTCTCTGTGATGGAGCTTCCGAAAGAAGCGATGCCGGTTTTGCGGGATATGAGAGAGCAGATGCAGAAGTCGGAAACGCTGATGGCGGGCCTTAATATTTATTCGGCGGTTGGTATGCAGGAAGAGGCCTTTGAGGAGACAGACCTGACCGAGGCCGTGAGCGTGGCTTTGTCTCAGTTGCCGGAGGACCTGCGCCGCCACCCTGTGCGGATTTCGATGCAGGATATGCCTGTGATCCGGGTTATCCGGGGACAGGTGATCCAGCTGTTTGAGCAGTTGCTGAGCAATGCCATCAGGTTCAGGGGCGAAAATGACCCTGAAATCCGCATCAGCAGTGAATCTAAAGGAGATTTTTACCAGTTTGCCGTAAAAGACAATGGCAGAGGTATCCCGATGGAGCAGCAGGGGCGCCTGTTCCGGATTTTCTCCCGTCTGGGAGAAGAAGGAGATGCAGGCGCAGGGATCGGGCTGGCCGTTGCCCGGAAAATTGTGGAGCGGCACGGCGGCAAAATATGGGTGCAGTCCACCCCCGGCGCCGGAAGCACATTCTATTTCACTTTACCCGGGAAAAGCGTATGAATTCCGGGACATCAGTTCTTAGACCCATGAATCGTATCTGCTTGATTGTTAGTTTGTTACTGCTCCTTATCCCTCAGCTGCCGGCCCAAAACCCGGACAGCCTCAGGCAGGTAGCGGACCGCCTGAGCCGCGAAGAGCGCCCCGGCGATCTGCTCAATACCTATGAGCTCCTCAATCAGGTATATTACAGAGCCAGAGACCTCGAACAGTCCCTGGCCTGGAGCGAAAAAGGCTACGAGCTGGCAGAAGACCTCAGAGACGTGAACCGGCAGGTCTATTTTCTGAAGCATCTGGGCATCGCCTATATGTATTACAAAAATGACTACCACACGGCGCGCGAATATTTTCTCAAGGCAGAAAAAGTGGCCCTGGCCGACTCTGCGCGTCTTGCCTTACCGTATAAAAAAGAAATTCCCTCCATCTTCTCCCGGATTGCCGATACTTATTTTTCTGAGCAAATCTATTATGATGCCCTGCGATACCAGCTCCGGGCAAGGAATATGGCTGAAATGCTGAAAGATACGGTGGGACTGGCATTTACCTACCGCAACCTCGGCATTATGTATATGGAGATACCCAATCCGAAAAGGGGGGTAGAGTATCTGGAAAAATGCCTCCAGCTTCAGAAGACCATCAAAAGCCCGGACAACCTGAGCAGCATTTATGCTACCCTGGCACGCGGGTATCTGGAAAACAAGCAGGTGCGGATGGCCCTCGATGCGATAAAAATGTCGCGGCAGATTGCGGATTCGACGGGTTACACCTACGGCGCGGATGTGGCGCGGGGAATAGAGGGGCGTGTGCTTATCGACTATGGTGAGTATCAGGCGGCGATTGATTCCCTGAGCAAAACCCTGAACTCCTTTAAAGCGAATCCCCTGCTGACGCGCGATATATATGTGATGTCCTGCGACCTGGCGAAAGCCTATCTGAGGGCGGGGAAACTGGAGGAGGCCGGAAAAGTGCTGGATGAGGCTGCAGCCATTACACTGCCTGAGGGGCAGGAACTGACCTACCAGCAGGAGCTATACAAACTCCAGATCGAACTCTATGAAAAAACAGGACGGGTTCAGGATGCATTTTCCGTGCAGAAAAAGCTGATTTCGCTCAAGGATTCCACCTTTTCCCGCGAGATGCAAGGCCGTTTCACGCAGTTTGAAGATATGCTGAATGCGGAGAACCAGGCGAAAAAAATTCAGGAGCTTGAGAACCAAAACTTTCAGTTTCAGCGCAATGCGCTTTGGGGCGCTTTGTTAACCGGCATTATCCTCGTGCTGCTCGGTGCCGGGCTTACCCTTAACCGGAACCGCACCCTTCGCAATATAAATGAGCTGCTGGCTTCCAAAAACGAGGAAATCCGCCTGCAAAACGAGCGCCTTTCCAGTTCCAACGAAGACCTGCGCCAGTTTGCCCACATTGCGGCCCATGACCTCCGGGAGCCGATCCGCACCATCGGCGGTTTTGCCAGCCTGCTCCAGCGGCGCTACGAGGGTCGCCTCGACAAAGAAGCTGACGAGTTTCTGGAGTATATCCGGGGCAGTGTGCTGCACATGAACCGCCTGCTTGCAGACCTGCTTACCTATTCGACCATCGGTATTTTTGAGCACGAATATACCCAGGTAGATCTCGGCGGGGTGATTACAGACATTGCCGCGCAGATTCACCAGGATAAAAGCGCCTCCGGGGTGCGGATTTCGGTATATAACCTCCCGCAGATCCGTGCAGACAAACGCCAGATGCGCATGCTTTTCCAGCATCTGATAGACAACAGCATCAAATTCCGCAGCGATGCCCCGCCGCAGATCGAAATCAAGGCGGAGGAGCGCAAGGGAGAGTATCTGATCTCAGTCAAAGACAATGGCATTGGCATCGATGAGTCTTATACCGAAAAGATTTTCAGCCTCTTTCTCCGCCTTCACCCTTCGCAGTCCGAGTACGGAGGCACGGGCGTGGGCCTGTCTATCTGCCGCAAAATTGTGGACCAGCACAAAGGAAAAATCTGGATCGAATCGCGTCTGGGAGCAGGTACGACCGTATATATCCGTCTGCCGCGCCAGCCTGTGTTACAGCCCCAATCCCTTCAGCCTGCCTGATTTTTCCTATGCAAGCCTCCGTTTTTCACAGCTATACAGAAGCCGACAATCCGCTGATTGCCCGCCAGATTCTCGACATTTGCAATACCGCCAGAATTTTTGCATGTTACGGTGAGTTGGGAGCGGGTAAAACCACCCTGATCAAAAGTTTTTGTGCAGCGCTGGGGGTGGATTCATTTGTGAGCAGTCCTACCTTTACCCTGGTAAATGTATATAACAGCCCCGGCGGCGAAGTGTATCATTTTGATTTTTATCGCATCCGCAGTGAAGCAGAGGCATACGAAATGGGATGTTTTGAGTATTTTGATTCCGGATCATATTGCTTCATCGAATGGCCCGGACGCATACCTTCTTTATTACCTCCCGGGGTGGTGAAACTGTATGTGGAGGCAGGCGAAGGCGGTGTGCGGACCATAGAGTTAAGTGTTGAGTAACATGGGCAAAACAGAGTATTCGATAGACAGAGGCTTATTTTCGGGCGTTTATCCCGGTTCCTGGGCCGTGCCTCAGGAGTCGGGCGTGCGGCTGAGCCAGTCGAGAACCTCGCTCCGGGTAGGTGTACCCCGCGAAACGTTTTTTCAGGAAAACCGCGTAGCCCTGTCTCCGGACATGGCTGCCGTGCTGGTCGCCAACGGGCACCAGGTCTATGTGGAGCATGAGGCCGGCGCAGGCGCCCGATATGCCGACCGCGAGTACTCGGAGGTTGGGGCCGTGATCTGCTACCGCGTGGAGGATGTGTTCAAACAGGCAGATGTGATCGTAAAGGTCTCGCCGCTTTCGCAGGAAGAGATCCTGTTGCTCCGCGACAACCAGACCATCATCTCCGCTGTGAACATGGGCAGCCTCTCGGCTGAATATCTTCAGCAACTGATCCGTCGCAATATCACTTCCATCGGATTCGAGTTTTACCGCAGCGCCGACGGCTCCCTGCCCCTGGTGCAGATGATGAGCGAAATCGCCGGGGTATCTTCGATCCACATTGCCTCCGAACTCCTGACGGGCAACAACAACGGCCAGGGCATTTTGCTGGGGGGCGTTACGGGCATCCCTCCGGCGGAGATTACGATCATCGGCGCGGGTACGGTGGGCCACAATGCCGCACAGACTGCGATGGGCATGGGCGCCCGTGTGCGCATTATTGACGAGGAAATTTATAAGCTCCGGCGCATCGAAAAAGAGCTGGGCTTTAAGCTATATACGTCCGTTGCGCAGCCGCGCTATATCCGCGAGGCGGTTGCTACCTCTGATGTGGTGATCGGCGCTGCCTACCGCGAAGGCCAGCGGGCCCCGATGGTGGTGACCGAGGACATGGTCCGAGAGATGCGCGAAGGCTCTGTGATCATTGATGTGGCGATAGACCAGGGCGGCTGCATCGAAACCAGCCGCATGACCACCCATGACCGCCCCACCTTTATCAAACACGGCGTAATCCATTATTGCGTACCCAATATCGCTTCGAGGGTCGCCCGCACAGCTTCGCTGGCCATCAGCAATGTGCTGGGGCCGCTGCTGGTCAAAATCGGCGACAATGGCGGCTTAGACAACCTACTGCGCTTTAACGAAGGGCTGAAAGAAGGCATTTTTGTCTATCGCAGACACCTGACCAAAAAGAACCTCGCCAGCCTCTTTGGGATGACCATGAACTACCGCGACATCGAGCTGCTGATTGCAACAATGTGAGGTGAGGGCTGTCTGTGGTGACTTTATCTGCGTTTACCCGTCTTAACTCATAGCTAAACCTTAGTCCCCAATTCTATGAAACATCTCCGACTGCTCTCCTTCGCGCTGCTGTTGATCCCGATGCTCACTTTTGCCCAGGAAGTATCTGAGGCACCGCGCACGTTTATCAAAAAAGAAACGAAAAATGCCCTCTCCATCGTTGTACAGGGCCTGCCCAAAAATGTGGAGGCGGTACTCGATCAGAAAATCCGCACCAATACCGGCATGAAAGGCAAACCTGAAAGCGGACTTACCCTCTACCCGCAGGTGCGCTACGCCGATATTTCGACCAACTCCCTCGACCTCTACACCCGCGTCGAGAAGGCATCCAAAACCAGCGACACCGAGTCGAGGGTTACGCTGTTCCTGTCTTCGGGCAATGGCAATTTTCTGGACTCCAAAACGAACTCCGAAGAGATCCGCCGCGCCACGACCATGCTCCAGAGCCTGGAAATGGAGGTGAAAATATATGAGGTGAATCTCGTGATCGAGGAGCAGAAAAAAGTGGTGGAAAAGGCGCTGCTCGTTCAGGAAAAACTGGTCAAAGACTCTGTCGAACTGGAGCGCAAGCTCGCCGAAACCATGCAGGCCATCGAGCAAAACAAGCGTGACCGCGCCAACCAGGTGATGAAAATTTCTGAGGAGCAGGTTCGCAAAGGCGATTTTGAGCACAAGCTGGCTTCTCTTCAGGAGCAGCAGACAGCCGGTATCGCTGCCCGCAAACAAAAAGAACTCGACGAGCTGGCGCGTAAGGCACAGCCTGTGGCACCTGCTACCTCCGGCCCCGACGACACTGCGCCCGAAGAGCCGAAAAAGGAAGACAAGCCCCGCTTCTAAGATACGCTATTCAGATATTACCTCGCTCTCCACGAAAGTGGAGGGCGTTTTTGTTTTATCTGTATCTGTCTGATTGTCAAGCTCTTCATACTCTTCGCTGAGGTGCACGATCTTTTGAATGTTCTGATCCAGCAGCTCGGTAGAGGCGCGCAGCAGTTCCAGGGCCTGACACATATCCGGATTCTCTCCGGCCATCCCCTGAAGAATTTCGGCCAGTCCGAGAATATTGGCGACCGGATGCCGGAGCTGGTGGGCGTGGAGCCAGGCAATGTTGCGGAGGGTTGTGTTTTGCTGCACCAAATGCATTTCTGCATTTTTTTCGCGGGTAATATCTATCGCGGAGAATGAAATTCCGATAATCTGCTCCTGCCCGTTGCGCATGGGGATGTAGCGTACCTTCAGCCAAACATCCGGATAAAGGGGATACTTCGCACAAATTTCTTTTTTGATGATGTTTCCCTCACAGGCGTCTCTGAAGCTTTGCGCTGCCTCTGCGATACGTCCGGGAAAAAACAGTTGCGCGTATTCCAGAAAGTCATCGCCCTCGGCCAGAGTCAGCTGGCCAAATCGCTTCGCCAGGCCCGCCGCCATACGGTTAAAGCCCAGGATCTTGCCCTGCGTATCAATATAGAGATTAATGTCGGGGCTGCTGTTTAACAGGGCTTTGAATTTATTATGCTCGGCCAGCAGTGCCAGGCGCTCATCGGGCAGGGGCTTGCTTTTGCCCAGGAGGAGAAGGCTGCCTTCCTTCGCATAAACGCAGGCGCTTTCTTCGATGTATTTGGTCTCGTTTTTGGGAGTAGTGATCCGGTAGGTATAGGTAAATGTC
>RDXT01000591.1 GCA_004292985.1 Bacteroidota bacterium | reverse complement strand
GTTGCCAAAGTTCCAGTTCCAGCCTACAATGGCCGACTCTCCGGGCGTGGAGAGGTCGGTAAAGTTAATACTAAGCGGAGTACAGTTGGCCGAGTCCGACTTGGCGAAGTTCGTTACCGGAGGGTCCAGCACATTGATGGCGTTGCCAAGCGTATAGCTATCGGAGCAGCCCAGCACGTTGGTGACCGTTAAGGTAATGCTGTAATTGCCCGGTGTGGCATAGGAATGGGTCGGATTCTGAAGGGTCGAGGTAGTGCCATCGCCAAAATCCCAGAGCCAGCTCATCAGGGTCGTGTCGGGCACCGAAAGATCGGTAAAGCGCACACCCACAGGCACATTGGGACAAACGGAGGCATTATCCATCGAGAAATTGGCCACCGGATGCGACAGGCGGATATAATTGGCCTTGGTTACAGAGTCCTTACAACCATTCTGATCGGTTACCACCAGCTTCACGGTATAGGTACCATCGGCCAGATAGGCATGCGAAGGCGCAGGAGAGGTCGAGGTGTTGCCGTCGCCAAAGCTCCAGAGCCAGCTCACTTTTACATACGGTGTAGTAGTGAGATCGGTAAAATTAATGATCTGGGGCGCGCAGCTATATCTGCGGTCAGCGATAAAATTGACATTGGGCACCTGAAGCACCTGCACATTTTGCTGCCGCACAGAGCTACAGCCATTGGCATCGGTTACGGTCAGGCTTACGGTATAGCTGCCGGGGGTGTTATAGACATACGAAGGATTCGGCACAACGGAGGTACCGCCATCGCCAAAGTTCCAGAGGTAGTTCACAATGGCTGCCGTTCCCGAAGAAGAGCCATTGGTAAAGGTAACCGTAAGCGGATCGCAGCCCTGGGTAGGGCCGTAGCTGAAATTGGAGGTCGGAGGCACATATACCTCCACCAGCAGGCTGCGTACCAGGGTATCGCGGCAACCAATGGCATCGGTTACGATCAGCGACACGCTATAGGTACCCGGCACTGTATATATATGTGTCGGATTCTGCTGGTTGCCCGCCGGACTGCCGTCGCCAAAGTTCCAATACCAGTTCACCGCCGGAAAAGGCCCCGTACTCTGGTCTGTGAAAAAGACCGTGGTGCCGGGACAAGCGGTTAAACGGCTGGTGCTGAAGTCGGCAGATGGGTGATCGAGGGTAATGTAATTGTTGCGCGTAATGGAGTCCGTACATCCGTTGATGTCTGTTACCACCAGTTTCACATCATAGACCCCGTCATTAAAATAGGTATTCACCGGATTTTGCGAGGACCCCACCTGACCATCGCCAAAGGTCCAGTCCCAGGTAACAGGTGCATTTACCCCGGTAGTCAGGTCGGTAAAAGCAATATTGGCCACTGCACAGCCGACCGTATCCCCTGCGATAAAATTGGCGTCGGGATTCGGGTGAATGTAAATGGTCTTATAGGCGGTATCGCGGCAGCCGTTGGCATCGCGCACGATCAGGCGGGAGGTGTAGTTGCCCGCTACGGTATAAAGAAAACTTGCAGCCGGACCGCTGGCACCACTTCCTGTACCAAAATTCCACTGGTAGGTAGAAATCGGAGCGCCCAGCGCAACACTCGACGAAGTGAAAATGATATTCTCCGGTACGCAGTTCGATGAGTCGGACACGTTAAATGCGGCCAGCGGCGGTTGCTGCACGCGCACGTGGTTGGGGCGGACAAAGGTATCGGAGCAGCCGAAGATATTGGTTACAATCAGGGTCACGGTATAGGTACCCGGATCGCTGTAGGTATAGGTCGGATTCTGCTGGGTAGAGGTATTTCCGTCGCCAAAGTTCCAGAGCCAGGTAATGGTGGTATCCGGAATGGACTGGTCGGTAAAACGTACCCGCTGCGGAGGGCAGGTGGTGCGGGCAGTAGAGGTGAAATTGGCAATCGGCCGCTCCAGTTGGATGTAATTCACCCGGGTAAGGCTGTTGCGGCAGCCTTTGGAGTCGGTTACGGTCAGCGTAATGCTGTAATTTCCGTCGCTGGCGTAGGTTTTTACCGGATTCTGGAGGGTGGAAGAGGTGCCGTCACCAAAATTCCATTCCCAGGCAATCACCGGAGAGGAGCCTGCGCTCTGGTCGCTGAAGCTGATCGTAATGGGCGCGCAGCCATAGCGGGAAGAGGTAAATGCAACCGTCGGCAGCGGATTCACACGCACACTGCGGGTAGCAGCGCCTGTACATCCCCGGTTATCGGTTACGGTCAGTGTCGCATTAAACACCCCGGCTGTGAGATAGGTATGGGGCAGAATGGTTTGTCCGGTAGCAATGCCGCCATCTCCGAAATCCCACTGCCAGTTGGCGAGAGGGTAGCTGCTGGTGGAGGCATCTGTAAAGACCATATTGGCCGGAACGCACTCTTCCGAAGGGGTTACGACAAAAAATGCAGTCGGAAGGCCTGTTACATGGATCGTTACAGGCGTGGTGCTGGTGCTCGAACATCCATCTACCGTAAAAGCGGTCAGTGTTACGGTGTAAAATCCGGTATCGGTGTAAACGTGGGTCGGATTGACGAGTGTGGAAGTGCTTCCGTCGCCAAAATCCCAGATATATCCGGTAATGGTCCGCTCAGACGTGGAGGTATTGCTGAAGCTTACGCTCTGACCCAGACAAACCTCATTGCGGTTGGCAAGAAAAGAAGGATTAGGCTGGGGACGGATCACAATGCTGCTGGGGCTTTGGATCGCCACAATACAGCCGCCCGCATCGCGGATCAGCAGCAGCGGATTGACGGTGGTATCCTGCACATAGGTGTGGTTCACGTTGGTGCCCGTAGCCCCGGTGCCGTCGCCAAAGTCCCAGTTGTAGGTCCAGAGCGGATTGGGGGAGTTGGCGGTAAAGGCAACTGTCAGCGGCTCGCAACCTGTATTGGGCGCCAGGCTGAAGGAACCTGTAGGGCCTGAAATGTTGATCAGGTTGTCCATCCGCATGGTGTCGCGGCAGTTGAGGGCCGTCGTAACGATCAGCATTACGTCATATTGACCCGCCACCGCATATACTTTAGATGGGTTGCGCAGGGTCGAGGTGCTGCCATCGCCAAAATCCCAGTACCAGCTCACTACGTTGGGGCTGGACTGGTCCGTGAAATTAACCGACAGCGGCGGGCAGGTAGCCGAGGTAACGTCTGCCGCAAAAGCAGCAATCGGCTGTGCTACCGTTACATAATTTACTTTTATCTCCGAATCTGTACAGCCGTTGACATCGGTTACAGTCAGGGTAATGGTATAGCTGGCATTGGGCGCAAAAAGCTTGATCGGGTTGGGTACGGTAGAGGTCGTTCCGTCTCCGAAGTTCCAGAAATAGCTCAGCCCCACCCCGGTGGAGAGGTTGGTAAAACGCACCAGCGATCCGGGGCAAGCCAGCGAATCTGCAGTCGTAAAGGCTGCCTGCGGTTGTGTCGGGCTTACATAGCTCAGTTTCTGAATGGTGCTGATACATCCTTCGGCATCGAGTACGGTCAGGCTCACGTGATATGAACCCGCAGCGGTATAGGTATGGTTCGGGCCGGGACCGCTGCCGGTATTGCCGTCTCCGAAGTCCCATATCCAGTTTACAATCGGTGCCAGCGGATCGGCAACGGTGAGGTCGGTAAAACGCACAGGCAGCGGAGCACAACCCGAAAACTGGTTTACAGAAAAATCAGGCTGCGGCCCAATCACCCGGATCACATTTTGCATGACCAGGGTATCGGAGCAGGTGCCATCGGTAGCAATCAGTTGCACGGTATAGCTGCCGGGCGTGAGATAGTCGTGGCTCGGATTGGGATCGGTGGACAAAGCGCCATCGCCAAAATCCCAGAAAAAGTTGGAGGCCTGCACCGAGGAATTGGTAAAATCCACCGTCATGGGTGCGCAGCCCCGCTGGTCGCTCACCGAAAAGCCCGCCTGCGGGTCGGTGATAGTCAGCGACTGGTTGACGGTATTCACGCAGCCGGTGATGCTGTCGGTTACAACCAGATTAATTTCAAAGGTGCCTGTCGAGGCGAAGATCTGTGTGGGGTTTTGCAGGGTGGAAGTAGTACCGTTGCCAAAATCCCAGAACCACGAAGTAGCGCCCGCCGACTGGTCGAAGAAACTCACCGGAAGAGGCGGATCGCAACCTGCGGCAGGGGTCATCTGAAAATCAGCCAGCGGACCCACGATCCGTACCAGGCTGTCTATCACCAGGGTATCGCGGCAACCCAGATAGTCCACAATCAGCGACACGCTGAAGTAGCCCGTATCCACATAGGCATGGGTCGGGTTTTGAAGCGTAGATCCGGTGCCGTCGCCAAATCCCCAGAACCAGCGGGTGGCCCCTCCGGTGCTGAGGTCTGCAAACTGGATGTCCTGGTTCACGCAGGCCAGGCGGGGGGTAGCCGTAAAATTGACATTGGGCCGTGTGCCCGCCTCCACATACTGGAAGGTCTCCGTGTTGCGGCAGCCACTTTGGGTCACGACCGTCAGCGTAACGGTATATTGACCGGGAATCAGATAAACATTCACCGGATTGGGCAGCAGGGAAATGTTGCCGTCGCCAAAATTCCAGAGCCAGCTTACGATCGGGTCGGCCTGCGAACTACTCAGGTCGGCAAATGAAACCGTCAGCGGTACGCAACCCTGGTTTGTGCTCAGGGCAAACTCCGCATCGGGTTCGCTGAAGAGAATATAGTTCGGGATCACCTCCGTAGCCTGGCAGCCGTCGGCGGTGGTTACGGTCAGCGACACGTCGTAGCTGCCGGGAAGGGTATAGGTTGTGGTGGGGTTGGGACCGTTGGAGAAGTCGCCGTTGCCAAAATTCCAGTCCCAGGCGATGATGTTACCCGCAGACTGGTCATTAAACGTAACAAACATCGGGCTTTGGCAACCGGTATTATCAGTCGAGCCGAAGGCCGCACCCGGCGCGGGATACACTGTGATATAATTCGTACGCCCCTCGATGTCGCTGCAACCTGCTGAGTTTGAGGCAGTCAGCGAGATCGAATAGGTGCCGGGAATGGTGTAGGTATGTGAAGGGTTTTGCTGATTAGAGGTATTTCCGTCGCCAAAGGTCCAGGCAAAACCATCGGAGCCGGTGCTGCTGTTGAGCAACTGAAGGGGCTGCCCCACGCAGATGGCCGTATCCAAAGCCGAAAACGCCGCTACGGGCGTGTTGATCAGCACATAGTTGTTTTTGACCAGTTGCTCCTGGCAGCCGTTGATATCTGTAATGGTTAAGGTAACCGCATAATCTCCGTTTAGGGTATAAATGTGGGTCGGATTGGCATCGGTGGAGGTAACTCCGTCGCCAAAGTCCCAGAGGTAGGTATAATTTCCCGCCGGGGTAAGGATCGAAGTAAAATCCACCACCAGGGGCGCAGCGCAGCCTGTGCGGGGCAGGGCGGTAAAATCGAGATCGGCGACTTCCGTTACACTGATCAGCGAGGGGCGGATAAAGGTATTCTGACAGCCATTCACATCCTGCACCACCAGCGTTACGGTGTAGGTGCCTGCTGTGAGGTAGGTGTGGCTGGGGTTTGGGCTGTTGCTGATGTTGCCATCGCCAAAGTCCCAGAGCCAGGTATCTATCGCGCCATCTGCCGAGGTAGAAAGATCGGTGAAATTCACATTAAAGGGCGCGCAGCCTGCGGTCTGGTTCGCACTGAAATTGGCTGCCGGGTCAGCATAGACGCGGATGTAGGCCACCTCCGTTTTGGTACTGCTGAATCCATTGAGCGTGTCCCGGACGGTGAGCGAGACCGTGTAAGTTCCGGGGGTAGTGTAGGTGGCGATTACGTCGTCAAATGTAGAGGTGTTTCCGTTGCCAAAGTCCCAGAACCAGGCATGCACGTTGCCGGTAGAGAGATCGGTAAAGGTTACCGTAAGCGGACTACAGCCACTGACGACACTCGCGGTAAAGTTGGCATTTACCTGCGCGTAAAGCGGGCCTGCCATGAGCAAACACAGGGCTGCTACGGCTGTTACGGCGCGCTTCACCGTCAATATCATGTTTCGGGCTATGCGGTTCATAGGCAAACGGTAAGGATATACATTATAAAACGGAACTCATTTATTCCAGAAAAAGGAATTTATCTGAGCTAAAATTACCATTCCGCACAATGCCGCTGACCGCCCATGTAAGACTGGAGGGTCACTTGTCAGGATGAACCGGTGCGGGGATGTAACAATTTGGGCAGGGTTTGCGAAAGAATCAGGCTCAGTCCCTCCGGAGAATGCCCGGCGAACGGTAATGTGCCCGGTATGAATGGCAGAAAAGGACTTTTATACGGTTGTTCGAAAAATACGAAGCGCGACGCTGCGTCTTTGACACATGAAAGGCCCTGCCACGGGCTATCTGCTTTCCCGCATGTAATATAGAGGCCTCATGGCAGCAGGTTTTTCATCAATTCGAGCCACTCGGAGGGGCATTTTAGCCGTAAGCGCCCTTTTCTTCCCGGATGCGGATACTTTTTCCCTAACATTGGCCCCTGTAAGCCATATCTGTTACGTATGCCTGCTTGTTACAAATACCCGAATTAAAACCTTCCGTTACGCTGCAAATTTCCTATGTTTGTTGAAGATAATTCTTTGTCCATGAATCGAGAGAACCTCTATGTGATCATTATGGCCGGCGGCGTGGGAAGCCGGTTCTGGCCTATGAGCCGCAGCAAATTCCCTAAGCAGTTCCATGACATCCTGGGTCGCGGCCGCACCCTGATACAGGAAACCTGGGACCGCTTCGCCGTGATGACACCCCCCGAAAACATCTACATCGTCACCAATGAGCGCTACAAAGACCTGGTCAAAACCCAGCTCCCGCTCACGACCGACGATCAGATCCTGCTCGAACCCGTAGGCCGCAACACCGCTCCCTGCATTGCCTACGCCTGCTACAAAATCAACAAGATCAACCCACATGCGACCTTCGTTGTGGCCCCTTCAGACCACCTGATCCACGACGAAGACACCTTCCGCAAGCTGGTGCAGGTCGGCGTAGATGCCTGTGCAACGGAAGATGTGATCATGACCCTGGGCATCTCCCCTACCCGGCCCGATACCGGATACGGATATATCCAGTATATCGAAGACGCGCACAACAAGGGCTATTATAAGGTGAAAACCTTTACCGAAAAGCCCAACCTTGAAGTGGCGCGCTCCTTCCTCGAAAGCGGCGACTATGTGTGGAACAGCGGTATTTTCCTCTTCTCCGGAAAAACCATTCTCAACGCGTTCAGCACCTATCTGCCGGAAATGGCGGAGCTGTTCAGCAGCATCACCGACAGCTACTATACGCCCGCCGAGCAGGCTGCCATCGGTGAGACCTATGGGGTCTGCCAGAATATCTCCATCGACTATGGCATCATGGAAAAAGTGCCCAATGCCTATGTGATTCCCGCCAGCTTTGGCTGGAGCGACCTCGGCACCTGGCGCTCTGTGTATGAAAATACCGATACCAAGGACTTTTACGATAACGCTGTTCACGGCGACGGGGTGATCGTATATGAGTCACACAACAACATCATCAATGTTTCTTCCAAAGATAAAACATTGATTATCAAAGGATTGGACAACTTTATTGTCGTTGATACCGAAGATGCCCTGCTGATTTGCCCCAAGGACGAAGAGCAGTCTATCAAGGAATTTGTCGCCGAACTCAAGGCCCGCTACAACGAGCGCTACATCTGAGTTTTGCACAGCAAAGAAAAAGGTCTGGCAGAATCCCTCTTGCCAGACCTTTTTTTATACAGCTTTTCGTTTCTCAGTGCTCATCTTTGCTGGCTGCATCGGACGAAACAGGCAGCGCCTCGTTGTGGTACTGATAAACGCCATCGAGGTGAAACTTGGAATTGTAGGTAGTGCCCAGGTCGTGCAGCAGGCCTTCGTCCACCTTATATACCCATCCGTGGATATAAGGGAACTCTCCTTTTTGCCATTCTTCCTGTACAAAAGAGACCATGCTGAGGTTATTGACCTGCTCGATCACATTTAGCTCTACAAAACGGTCTTCACGGGCATCGAGGTCGGTGATGCCGTCCAGCTCTTCTTTGTGGAGGCGGTACACATCTTTAATGTGGGTAATCCAGTTGTCGAGGTAGCCAAATTTGGCATTGCCCATCGCAGCACGCACCCCGCCGCAGCCATAATGCCCGCACACGACAATATGCTTCACCTTGAGCACTTTTACTGCGTAATAGACCACACTGAGCAGGTTGGAGTCGGTGTGGATCACCATATTGGCAATATTACGCTGCACAAAAATGGATCCCGGATCCATGTTGGTGATTTCCGTAGCAGGAACCCGGCTATCGGAGCAGCCGATCCACAAGAACTCGGGCTGCTGTCCTTTTCCCAGATTTTCAAAGAATTCAGGCTTGGCTTTCAGGGTATTCATTACCCATTTGTAGTTGCCATTCAGCAGTTTTCTATATGACTC
>RDXT01000590.1 GCA_004292985.1 Bacteroidota bacterium | reverse complement strand
TATCCATCGGCGCCCCAAAGGTAGTGCATTCCGGCGAAAAGGTTGGATGGCTTAGAGACCTTTGATTAATTCGCTCATAATGTCGGTGAGCTTAGGCTCTGCCTCGCTGGCCACGGCGATCACCTCTTCGAGGGTTACGGGCTTGAGGTTGTCGGGGTCGCCCTGGTCGGTGATAACCGAAATCGCGCAAACCCGCAGGCCCATGTGCCGGGCCACAATCACTTCGGGCACCGTGGACATACCCACCACATCGGCGCCGATGCGCCGCAGGAAACGATACTCGGCGCGGGTCTCCAGGTTGGGACCGCTCACGGCGACATACACGCCTTTGTGTACGCGGTAACCCCGCTCCAGGCCAATTTCGAGGGCACGGCTGCTCAGTTCGCGGTCATAGGGCTCGCTCATGTCCGGAAAGCGCGGACCAAACTCCGAGAGATTAGGCCCCGTGAGCGGATTGGCATACTGAAGGCTGATGTGGTCGTCGAGAACCATCAGGTCGCCATTCCGGTAGTCGGGATTAAGGCCGCCCGAGGCATTGGAAATGAAGAGGGTATGGATGCCCAGCATCTTCATGATCCGGATCGGGAAGGTGATTTCCTGCATGGTATAGCCTTCGTAGAAGTGAAGACGTCCCTGCATGGCCACTACTTTTTTCCCGGCAATGGTCCCGAAAATGAGCTTTCCGAAGTGGCTTTCGACCGTCGAAATCGGAAAATGGGGAATAAAATTATAGGGAATCACCTTTTCCTGGACGATGTGGTCCACCAGTCCGCCCAGGCCCGTACCCAATACGATGCCGATCTCCGGCGTACCGGGATAGAGGCGGCGGATATATTCAAATGCTTCTGAAAATTCGCTTTGCATGCCTTTTTACCATTGATAGTCAAACTGGTCCAGCTCTTCGATACAGGCTTTCAGCAACTGAATGCTGTGCTCGATGTCGCCCTTGTGGCACATCTCCACCACAGAGTGGATGTGGCGGGCCGGAATAGAAATACAGCCTGCAATGGCTCCGTCGCCGCTGCGCTGCAATGCGCCGGTATCTGTGCCCCCCGCAGGAAGCAACTCGCGCTGAAAGGGAATCTCGTGCCGACGGGCCACCCCCTCCATAAAGCGCACCATCCGGTAGTCGGTGATCACGGAGCCATCTAAGATTTTGATGGCGGTGCCAGCTCCCAGGGCCGTGATTTTGTCCTGTGCCGAAGCGCCGGGCACATCATTGGCGATGGTTACATCGAGTCCGATGCCGAAGTCGGGGTTGATCTTGCGGGTGGCGGTGGTAGCGCCGCGCAGTCCCACCTCTTCCTGCACCGTAAACACGGCATAAAAATCGTGCGCGGGCTGCCCCATGCGTTTCAGCGCTTCGATCAGGATATAGACCGAAATTCGGTTGTCGAGGGACTTGGTGCATACGCAGTCGCCGATTTCGGTCAGGTCCCGTTCGCGGGTTACCTTGTCGCCGATGGAGACCTTTTCTTTTACCTGCGCGGCGGGCATGCCGAGGTCTATAAAGTAGTCTTTGAGCTGGGGGGCTTTGTTGCGCTCCTCCGGCGACATGATGTGGATGGGTTTGCTGCCCATTACGCCGATGAGGTCTTCGCGGCCATGCACAATCACCCGCTGGGCCGTCAGCGTTTTGGGGTCAAAGCCGCCGAGGGGTAAGAAATGAAGGAAGCCGTCGTTGTCAATGTGGCTGACGATAAAGGAAATCTCATCGAGGTGCGCGGCGACCATCACTTTGAGGCCGGAGCGGCCCTTTTTGAAGGCGATCAGGTTGCCCATAGGGTCCGTTTCAAGGGAATCCACATAGGGTTTTACTTCTTTGATCACCTGCTCGCGGATCAGGTTTTCACTGCCAGGCGCGCCGGGAGTAAGGCAAAGGATACGAAGGAGGTCGAGGTTCATGTAAAAAAATAGATACGGGGCCTAAATTAAGCGCAATTCAGGCTAAAAGAAAAAGCCCCTTCTGATGACATAATACCCGAAATCACTACTTTTGTAAAAACCGCTGTTTATGTGGCAGGCGAATGTCCGCACCGTGCTGTTTGTGATCTGCTGTGCAGGGATAAGTGCCTGTACCAGCACAGAGCGCTATAACCAATTGCAACTGAGCGCCGACTCGATGAAGAAGGCCCTCAACCGCGAGCGCTACCTCAACGACCGACTTCAGAAGTATGTGGAGGAAATCTACTATCAGCAGGTAGAATCTTACAAGCCCTACGGTACGTTGCGCAACAACGAGATCGAGCTTCTGCTCAAAGACAGCATTCCGCCTGCCGACAGTGCGGGCAAAACAGCTGCAAAACCTGACTCAGCAGCCCCGCTGGCCGCCACTGCACAGCCCCGCCTGCTCAAAACCCGGCAAAAACCGATCCTCTTTGCCGTCGGAAGTACCGAACTGAGCGACGAGGACAAACTGCGCCTCACCGAGCTTGCCGACCGCTACCGCAACGAAGAAAATCTGCTGATTGTGGTCGAAGGGCATACCGACAACCAGGAGCAGGCCCTGAGCCGCAACCTCGCCGACGGCTGGGACCTCAGCGCGGCAAGGGCCAACCGCGTGGTGCGCGAACTGATCACCAGAGGCATCTCTGCCGACCGCCTGATGGCTGCCGCCCGGAGCAAATTTTACCCCGCTATTACCAACCTCGCTGCCGAAGGGCGCAGCCAGAACCGCCGGGTCGAATTTCTGCTGATCGAACGTGTGCCCCGGCAATGACTTTTGTCTTCGCTGCGCCTCTTTATATTTACCTACTTAGTCCCGCATTAACCCATACCCCTCATGATCCAGGCCCATATCGAAAACCGGGAATTCGCCATCGAGCAAGGCGCACAGGCGACTGTGGTAAATGGCAAGGAAATCCATCCCGACATCCAGCGGCGCAGCGAGCAGCTCTGGCATATCATGCTGAATGGCAAGTCATTAGATGTATTTGTGCAGAAAATTGATCCGGAAACCCGCGAGGTTACGCTGAGTGTCAACGGCAAACGCAGTGTGGTGAAAATCCAGTCGCGTGAAGACCAGCTGATGCGCACCCTCGGCATGGAGCACAAAACAGCCCGCAAACTCGATGTACTCAAAGCACCGATGCCTGGCATGATCCATACCCTGAAGGTGAAAGAGGGCGATGTGGTGAAAAAAGGCGATGTGGTGCTGATCCTCGAAGCGATGAAGATGGAAAACGTGATCAAATCACCCGGCGATGGCACCGTGTCCCGCATTCACGTAACGGAAAAGTCATCTGTCGAGAAAAACGCCCTGCTGATTACCTTTTCGTAAGGCCCAGTCTGTCAGCCTGTTGGGAATATATATGCCCTTCGGGATCGAGCTGGCAAATCAAGTCATAAAAGGCCTCCTGCCGGGGATACATCTGGCGAAACATCTCTTCCCCCAGGCGCACATCCTTGGTCAGATAGACCCTTCCGCCATATCCGGCCACCACCTGGTCTAATTCATCCAGAAAGGGAAAAAGCTTTTGTGAAATGGGAAAATCCAGCGTGAGGGTGTAGCCCTCCATCGGGAAACTCAGCCAGCCCTCTTCTTCCGGCCCGAAAAGCTTCAGCACTGACAAAAACGAACCCATCCCCGCTTTTTGTACCCGCTCCAGCACCTCCCGGATACCCGCCTTGCCCGCTGCTTTGGGCACCACAAACTGGTATTGGGTAAACCCCCGGCGGCCATAGATGCGGTTCCAGTGGTGAATCACATCCAGCGGATAAAAATAGCTGTCATAATCGCTGAGTGCGCTGCTGCGGGGCGAGAACTGTTTCCCATAATACAAGGCGTTAAAGGCCCTGATGCTGAGGGAGTTGAGGGTAAATGAAGGCAGGTCAAAAGGGACTGTAATTCGTTTTTTTTGCGAAACAGCCAGCGCCGCTTTCCCCGCAGGCATATCGGAAATAGCAGCGTGCTCGCCCTTGAGCAAAATCGAGCGCCCCAGCCCGCTGCCGCCACTCAGGCAGTCAATCCAGGCAACGCTGTAGGTCGCAGTCACAAACTCATCGAACATGCCCAGGATTTCCTCCAGGTTGCGGGCCTTGAGCGATTCGACATGGATGAATGAACTGCTGACAGGCTTGAGTTGCAGGCACATCCGGAGGATAAATCCGGTGAGGCCCATGCCTCCGGCAGTTGCGTAAAAAACAGCGGCGTTTTCAGCTCGCGAACAACGCAGCTCAGTGCCTGTGGCCGTCAGCAGATCGAACCACTGCACATGGCGGGAAAAAGAACCTTCGACATGGTGGTTTTTGCCATGCACATCCGAGGCCAGGGCACCGCCCATCGAGACATATTTGGTCCCCGGCGTTACGGGCGGAAACCAGCCCCGGGGTAAAAAATGGGCAATAATTTCTTCGTAGGTAGTGCCAGCCTCGCAGGTGAGCAGCCCCTTTTCCGCATCAAAGGCCAGAAAACGGTTCATCTGGAGGCCCGACACGATCATCGGCGCGAGTGCAGAGTCGCCATAGCAGCGGCCCATGCCCCGGCCAATCCAGGATGTATATTCTGAAAGGGGCTTTCCGGGCCGGTAGCTGAGTAGCTGCGCCTCTGCAACCGGATATTTTCCCCAATTACTGACTTTCATATTTGCCTGATTATCAAGCCTCCAACCTTTTTCTGACTTCTGCCGCCATCTCGCTGAATACGTTGCGGTCTTTTTTGAGGGCTGCGGGCAGTTTGTAGCCGTGGTCCGCGCCTTCGATCCAGTGCAGGTGTGCCAGGGGCAAGGGCGCGACCACAGATGTCAGCAGTTCGGGCAGCGCAAAGGTATCGCGTGTGCCGCTGAGAAACAGCATGGGCACCGTGATTTTTGCCAGATGGGCCGCTCTTTCGATCCCTGCCTTGCCAGGTGCGTGGAGGGGAAAGGCAAAAAATACAAGTTGTTTTACCGGGGCAGCAAAGCCCTCTGCCGCAGCCAGCGAAGTCATACGCCCGCCAAAAGAGTGCCCTCCGGCCAACAAGGTCAGGTGGGGCGCCAGGCGATGGGCCTCCGCAGCAGCGGCCTGCACCGTCGCGATACTCACCGCGTCGGAGTCTCTGCCGCCTCCGCGCTCGCGAAACGGAAAATTGTAGCGGAAGGTAGCCACTCCGACCGCAGCCAGGGCGCGGGCGATCTGCTCCATCGTTTCGTGGCGGAGGTGCGAGCCCGCCCCATGCCCCAGTGAAAGGATGGCCCGCGCTTGCTCGGGAAGGAGTAAAAACGTGCTGACGACCTTATCTGGCAGCACTTCCAGCGTATGGGAAACTTCCTGCATATACATTATCTGTTTGACGCGACCTCTTCCGTGGCCACTGGCTCTGGCCCTTCGACGCGGAGCGGATCAGGGGTAAAACACAAAATAAAAATCAGAATGGCAATGCCGCCGAGGACCATTCGTCCCCAGTCTAAGCGGTGCTCATGCGCGGCGGGGGGATGGTCCACTTTGATGAAGCGCAGCCCCATCCACGCGTAGATCAGCCAGATGAGGTTCGGTGCATAGTCGGGAAAAACCCATTTCAGGGTAGCCTGGGAGAGAAAAAGAATAATTGCCACTGGAATGGCTACCTGCAAACTGTCGCGCCCCAGCATCAGAATCATCATATAGATCAGAAAGGCAGCGTAGAGCGTTACGTACAGCAGGTCCCAGGCGCTGTCCATGCGGAGGTCAGCCAGGCCTGTACCGCCGATCATCAGCAGCCCTATCACGGCAATCCGCGAGATAATCCCCGATATGCGCCGCCCGAACATCCCGTAGATCACGTGCCCGCCATCGAGCTGGCCAATGGGGAGCAGGTTTAATGCCGTGAAAAAGAGGGTGATATAGCCCACAAACAGAAAAGGATAGTGCATCAGCTCGAAGTGGGAAGGCACCTGCGAAGCGTCGCCGGGAAGAAACCTTTCGAGCAGCGAAAACAGCAGACTGTTCCCGATGGAATAGGTCTGGACCCCCTGGCGCAGCAGCGACTCCCGCGTTTGCTCATCGGTGGGCACGCCTCCGTATTCCGCCGCATACTCCGGGTGGATGCCAAGGATGTATTCTTCTTTAGGGGGCAAATGGGTAAATCCATACCAAAGCAGCAGCAGCGAGACCACAAACCCCGCCAGCGGCCCTGCAATGCCGATATCGAAATACTGGCGGGTGCTCGCAGGCCGCTCGCGGATGGCAATCACAGCCCCCAGAGAACCAATATTGAGCATGCCCGGCACAGGAATAAACAAGGGGATGTAATAGGGCAGCGTGCAGCGAACCCTGTGGTAGAGCGCCGTAAAATAATGCCCGAACTCATGGAAGGTGAGGAAGGCCAGAAACGAAAACGCGTAGCTGAAGCCCTGCGGCAAGTCCTTCATTGTCAGAGAGATAAACCAGGATTTGCCCGTAACCAACTCAGCGCCTGCCAGCGAAGTAGTGAAAAAAGTGAGAATAAATAAGGTCGGGTGAAGCAGATACCCGAGGATCCTGCGATATGAATTCATTCCGTTAAATTAACCATTAATGCCGAAAGCGCTGAACGTCCTCGTTAAAAACAATAAAATCCGTAGATTCGTTTGTCAATTTCACGAAAAAATCCTCTATGGCGAATCCGGCCGCTCCCTTATACGGGAGACTTGAGTTTCCAGCTATTGCTATATTTGTCGAACGGCTTCGTCAGATCGAGGAATCTTATCTCAGTCCCGCACGTTTTTCGGCCTACCTCACCACCCGCGACGGGGAGAGCCATTATGGCCTGAACAACGAAGACCTGGTGGAGGTGTACGCGAAACACACCCAGAAACTCAAAAGCCTCGTTACCTCGTGCAGCACCCCCGAAAACCGCAGCGTGGGGATCAATGTGCGCTTTTCGGAAAAAGGAGTGGGTGAGCTTCACTACGTGATCGCGGGTAAAGGCAACTTTGAGAAGCAGCAGATCTGCCGCATGCTGCTGGGCGAATGGACCCCGTTAAGCCCGGAGCAAGAGGAGGAGGAGCGTAAGCGCTGGGGAGATGCTGCGTCGGAGAGCGCCCCGGCTGAGCCGGAACCTAAAAAACAGGAGACCCAGCCGGCCCTTACTTCTGCCTGGAAGGAAGTGAGCAACCTCCGCGACCAGTTTGCCCTCGGCGAAGAGTTTGACCCCGACGCCCTTCAGACCCTCTTAGAGAATATCTCCACCCGCTTTCTTGACAGCGAGCCGTTTAATGTGCGTTTTATCGCCCGCGACGGTCAGCCTTATACCGACATCGGCCAGGGGATTCTGGCAGCCTTTTACAAAAAAAGCCGCCCCAGGATCATCCGCATTCACATGGATGCCGCCACCCGCGAGGGGCAGCTGGTGGATATTTCGCTCGACCTGAGCAGGGAGCAGCGGCAGGCCAGCATCGAGATCGTTTCTACCCAGGCAGCCGAAATCAAGGCGCTGAGCCGCAAAAACCTCGAACCCGGCAGCCGCAGCGGGGGCGAAGACGGCCTGATGCACGAGCTGTTTTCCTTCGATGCCCACGGTTTCCAGATCGAGCGGGTGGTCCAGATGATGATGGGGCTTTCTGCGGCCTACCTGGAGCGGCAGCAGGTAACAGCCTTTTTGTCCACCCTGCGGGGCCAGACCTTCCCTTCCCTGACAGTCGCCCAGCTCCTGGGCCACTGGAACACCTACCAGACACAGATCAGCCTGCTGGTGCTGTCGGTCAATCATCCGCTGAGTGGCCAGACGCTGAGCCTCACCTACCAGTTTCCCGTAGGGGAGCAACCCTGCTACGGCAGCCTGAGCATGCGCTGGGGCAGTGCAGCGCGGCACCAGGAAATCCGCCAGTTTATCTGGCAGGAGACTGATATTCAGGCCTATCAGACAGCGGAGCCGGAGCCTTCTCCTGCGCCCCTTCCCGGTCGGGAAATGGTGTTTAACCCCGTTTTTGCCGCACGCGACATTCCGCAGCGCCCCCATACGGCCCTGATCCTGATGCCCTTAGACACCTACTGGTCCGACACCCTCTGGCAGCACCTGCAGCAAACCCTCGCGCATGCGGGCTGGGACGCGCCACGGGGTGTCAGCCTCTATTACGAAGGAAATATGGAGCAGGCCTGGCTGGAGATCAACGCCGCCTCGCTGGTGATCGCCGACCTGACCTATAAGCATGCCGATGTATTTTACCGCATCGGTCTGGCCCATGCCTTAGGCAAGCGGGTGATTATTCTTTCCCAGCACGCGCGCGACATTCCGCCCGATTTTCTGCGTTTTCAGCATGTCCTGTATGAAAACCACGGCGTTGGCATCCAGTTGCTGGGCGACCGGCTCACCGCGCTGCTGAAGGTGAAGGTGTGAGATTTAATTGCAAGACCGAACAACTTCACGCGATGACAGACAACACAGACATCTGGATTAAAACGGGGTATGACATTTTTGCTCAGACCGGAGCGGGCGGGCTGAAAATCGAGGCGCTTGCGAAAAAAGTG
>RDXT01000589.1 GCA_004292985.1 Bacteroidota bacterium | reverse complement strand
ACCGGCTGGGTGATATAGCTTCGGGTCCAGGTCCCGTTTTTGCGCACGGCATAGCGGAGACGGCTGTTGAGGGCGTCCTGGTAGGACAGATGCAGGTTGCCGCTGGCATCTGCTTCTATTGAGGGCAGGCGGCCCATAATCTGGCTGCTGCTGTCGAGTACGGTCACAATCCAGGGAGCCGAGCCATTGGAGCGGGCGTATTTGAGTGCGCCCTGCAGGCGGTCAAAATAGCAGATATGCACCGAGTCGCCCACCATGCGCATCACAACTTCTCTGGGGCGCGCGCTGATGTCAATGGTCTGGAACGTCCAGTTACCAGCGTTTTTCCGGGCAAATTTCAGCGTTTCATCAGCTTCCTGCACATAGGCCAGCACCGGATTGCCTTGCGGGGTAATGCCCGTGGCTACACTTCCGGCCTCTTTCCCGGCCACATCCACCGGATCAAAGTCCCATGTGCCCCCTTCCTTTAAGCCATAATACAACTGGTCGGAAGCGGTCTCTGTAAAAGCGATATGAATCTTGTCACCGCCGGGGGTACGCTGGATCGCGGAGGAAAAGTCGAGGCCGTTTACCTCCGTGCGGGTAGCCGTCTGGTGTACCCAGGTGCTGCCGCTCAGGCTGCGGGCGGAGAGGCCCATTCCATCGCGGATGGCATCATAATGCAGCACAAACAGGCTGTCTCCCACAATCTCAGACTTTAGCGAGGTATTGGTGAGGATCGTAAACAGGGTATTTTCTGTCCAGCTTTGCCCCTGGTCATTGCTTTCGGCTACGACCACTGCGCCACTTTGCCGGTTGTAATAGGTAATGAAAATCGGTGCGCCGTCGGTATATGTGATTGAATAATAGGAGCGCGATACGTTGAGGGGCGAAAATGTATGATAAAAAGGATGATAGCCCGCTACGTGGATCGAGTCTAAGTGCACCCGCGCATAGATAAAGGTCTCTCTGCCCGGAAAGCTGGGAGATGCGCCATAAAAATTGGTGAGGCCATAGACGATATGAACGATGCTGTCGCCCTGCTGCGAAGAGGCAATATGGTCATAGCCCTCCCGGAAGTAGGCCACGGAGGTGGGGCCAAACAGACGCGCGACCGAGTCGAGGCGGTTGGCGGTCCAGCTGTTTAAGGTCGTGGCAGGGTTGCTTTCAAAGAGCAGCAGTTCGTGGTTGTGCAAGGAATTGGCCAGTGCATAGTATTGATTACCAGCGCCTTTGATAAACTGGCAAAACTCCCCGAAGCGGTCGCCGCTGTTGAGGCAGCCTGTATTTCCGTTGTAGGGGACATTGGCAAACTCATGGTGCTGCCACTGGCCGCTGGGGAGGAGATTTAGGGTATTGAGGTCGAGCTGGTAGCTGCTATAGGTGAGGTCCACCCCGGTGCAGGGCGTGACGCTGAATATTTTGCCGTTAAAAAACAAAATCGAGGGTAGCCCGTCTGCCCGCAGCGTGATGTCGAGCGAGTGCTGCACATTGCCGGGAAAATTGGGATCGCTTCCGTAGGTACCGATGCTCGCATCGGCAAATAGATTCGTGATGGTCCACTGTCCGGCCTGTTTTTTTGCATAGCGGAGGGTGGCCTGTCCCAGGTTGTTGTGGTGATATGCGATGTGAATCGTCCCGGCATTGTCCAGGATAATCGCTGATTTAAAGCCATATCCCCCATTATCCGGCACATACTCGATGCTCCACTGGCCGGTGGCTTTGCTGCGCCGGGCATAGACCAGTTTGTCGGTGCCTGCATGCCAGTAGCTCACATGAAAATTGCCCGCAGCATCGGTAAAGAGGTCCGGGTTGGCACCCGACTGGCGGGCATCTGTAAGGATGTTTTCATAGCTCCAGGACAAAAACTGCCCGCGCAAAGCCGAGACAGGCAGCACCAGAGAGGTAATCAAAACAAGAGCAAGGCGGCAGAAAAAGGATGGTTGAATCATGCAATCTTAAAGTCTTTCAGTCGCAGGGTAATGCGGGTTTGGTCATTCCAGGTGTTGAGATAGGGCTGAAAGGCAATATCGAGACGATTGCCCTCACGTTCGCGCCATTGTGCAGCCAGGTTAAAGCCCACAGCGTCAAGTACAATGCCTCCCTGCCGGAGGGAAAAACGGATATGGTCTTCTTTCATGATCTGATGCCGGAGTACTTCGACCCCCGAAGCCTCAAAAACAGGCCTGCGGTTCTCCGGCCCGAAGGGCTCCATATTACCCAGAATCCGGATCAATCGTTCATCTATTTCACTGAATTTCAGACGGGCATCCAGAATCAGGGTAGCCTGCTTTTGTTCGGGCAAAACAGATGCAGCCGTTACAGCCTCAAAACGCCCGCGAAAGCCCTCCAGTTGCTCGGGCCGCAGGGTAAGACCCGCCGCATATTTATGTCCGCCAAATTGTAGCAGATGCTCCGAGCAGGCTTCGAGCGCAGCATATAGGTCAAAGCCGGGCACACTCCGGGCCGATCCTACCACTTTGCCCTCGGATAAAGTAAGCAAAACGGTCGGGCGGTAGTGGTGCTCGATCAGGCGGGAGGCCACAATGCCGATGATGCCTTTGTGCCATTGCGGGTCAAATAATACCGTGGAGGAGCGCGCCGGAAAACCCGGATCGGCCTCTATTTTGGCCAGGGCCTCCTGTGTGAGGCGGCGGTCGAGGTCCTTGCGGCTGTCATTGGACTCCGCGAGGGCTGCGGCCAGGGTACTCAGCGATTCGCTGCGGCCCAGCAGCACCTCCACCGCCTGGCGGCCATGCTCCAGGCGACCGGCAGCATTGATGCGCGGCCCGATAAAAAACACCAGATCGGAGATGTCCCAGTCACGGGCTTCCGCAGATTGGTCCATCAGGGCCTTGATGCCGGGCAGGGGGCGGCTGCGGATTTTTTCGAGGCCCATGTGGGCAATGGTCCGGTTTTCACCGGTAATGGGCACGAGGTCGCAGGCGATGCTCAGGGTAACAAGGTCGGCAAAATCCGCCAGCGGATCCAGATCGGTGCCGGGCAATTCTCTTACAAGGGCCTGAAGCAGCTTCAGCGCTACGCCGCAGCCTGTCAGTTCTTTATAGGGATAGCCGCAGTCTTCGCGCCTGGGGTCCAGCACGGCCAGCGCGGCGGGCAGTTCTTCGCCCGGCGTATGGTGGTCGCAGATGATTACATCGAGCTGGCGCAGGCGGGCATGGCGCACTTTTTCCACGTCCTTGATACCGCAGTCGAGACTGATCATCAGACTGGCGCCGAGGCTGGCCGCGTGATCCACCCCAACATACGAAATGCCATAGCCTTCGGTATAGCGGTCGGGTATATAATAAGAGGTATGAAATCCCAGACGATCGAGCGCCAGGCTCATCAGGGCCACGGCAGAGGTGCCATCTACATCGTAATCGCCGTAGAGCAGGATATGCTCATTCCGCTCTCTGGCCAGCAGCAGGCGTGCCACAGCCTTGTCCATGTCGCGCATGAGCGCAGGGTCGTGGAAGTCCTCCCTCCGGGGGGCGAAAAAATGCGCCGCCTCCGCTGCCGTCCGGATGCCCCGCTGCACGAGGATGCCCGCCAGCGAAGCAGGAAAAGGAGGAGCGCCGCCCATCTGGCGGATCAGCTCGCTGCTATCCTCCTCAGACGCAGGTGGGATATATTTCCAGTTCATTCCGCTCATAACATGCAAGGGCCTAATTTAGAGATCATCCGCCGATTGGGAAAACACCCCCGGCGGGAGAATGCAGGTAAAACTAACATCAGAGCCGGATCCAGAGCACCAGCAAAATGATGAGCAAAATTCCTATCCCAATGGCTATCAGCATTTTGGCGAGGGAAAGGGGTTTCTCTCCGGTAATCTCTCCGCTGTGGCCGTTGATCAGGTACTGAAATCGGCGGCCTCCGTAGCTGTAGGCAGCCACCCAGACAGGCAGCAGCACCACCCGCACTGCTACGCAGAGCTTTTCTGTCAGGATTTTCAGGTCTTTGACATCATCGCCCTTAATCCGTCTTTTTACCTGACCATTGATATATCCATCCATCATACCGTTCAGCGAATTGATGCCATCGCTTTCTTTTTTCTGATACATCTCGATGGTCCATCCTTTCAGGTAAGAGGGGTCGTAGCCTACCGCCTCGCGGGTGCGGAAACTCCCGATGATCGGCATAAGCGACCTGTCCTGTAGTCCGCTGGAAAGGTGAAAGGTACATTCGTCAAAAAAATGCTCGAAATACCCTGTGGTTGGCTCCTGCACTTTTTTCTGCACAGGGCCGCTTTTCTGCACTTCCATCACCGAAAACTGTGCCTGCCCTTTCCAGGTGCTCCGGGTAAAACCATCGAGTACCAGCATGGGAAAATAGACCCCGCGCAGGGTTTCGGGCTTCACAATGTTGCGGATGCCACGGGGCAAAAACCAGCTTGTGGAGAGCCATCCGTAGAGTTTGCTGCGGGCGGCCTCATAAGGGATGGTAAAGGGGAGAATGCTGAAGGGTTGAAGGTTTTTCAGGGGCTGAATCCCCTCAGGGCCAGGTGTTTGGCAAAAGGGGCAAAAGCTCGCCGCTTCTTCGGGCACCTGTGCGAAATGGGCCTTGCACCCGCCGCATTTATAGGCCTGCATCTCCCTGCCCAGCCCGAAGGTAAATGCATCAAAAGACACACTGGTGCCCAGGGCGCGCTCTCCGATCTGGTCATTGTCTTTGCCCAGCACCCGCTGATAGCCGCAGGAACCGCATACCAGGGCTTTTTTGCCCCCGTTGTAGGTCATGGCATTGCCGCATACCGGGCAGCGGCTGTGTATATACTGCTGCTGGGACAAAGGGAGGGCTATTTATTTCGCGTAATGGTGTAATGCATAAGCTCCTGCATGGCACTGCGCGCAGGTCCGGGCGGAAAGCCGGCCAGGAGTTCTTCAGCTTCGGCGAGGTAGGTGTCCATAACCCGGCGGGAATAGGAAATGCCTCCCTTTTCGGTAACGATGCTGATGAGCTGTTTTACTTTCCGGGGATTGGTATTGTGATTTTTCACAATGTTGATCAGGTTGCGGCGCTCTGTCCAGCTCGACTTGTTCAGCACATGGATCAGCGGCAGGGTAAGTTTGCGCTCTTTAATATCTATGGCGCGGGGTTTGCCCACATCCTGATCGCCATAGTCGAAGAGGTCGTCCTTGATCTGAAAGGCGATGCCCAGTTTTTCGCCAAAGAGGCGCATCTGCTCGATCCTTTCCGGGTCATCAGTGGCTGTGGCAGCACCCGTAGCACAGCAGGAGGCCATGAGCGAGGCGGTTTTCTGGCGGATAATTTCGAGATACACAGCCTCGTCTATGTTGAGCAGGCGGGCCTTTTCCATCTGGAGCAGTTCGCCCTCGCTCATGAGCTTTACGGCGCCGGTTACGATTTTCAGTAGCTGAAAGTCGTCATGCTCCAGGGCCATCAGCAGGCCGCGGGAGAGGAGGAAGTCGCCGACGAGTACCGCAATTTTGTTTTTCCACAGGGCATTGACCGAGAAAAAACCCCGGCGTTCGTCCGAGTCGTCCACCACATCGTCGTGGATGAGGGTGGCTGTGTGGAGCAGCTCGACCAGAGCTGCACCCCGGTAGGTGGAGGGGGTGATACCCCCACAGATCTGGGCGCTGAGAAGCACCAGCATGGGGCGTATCTGCTTGCCTTTGCGGCGAAACACATACTGCGTTACCTTGTCGAGTAAAGCCACATTGCTGCGCATCGCCGAGCGAAAATATTGCTCGAAGTACAGTAGCTCCTGCTCGATAGGGGCCTGGATGGTCTGGAGGCTATCGCTCATAAAGGTTGGTTTGCAATACTACGCTTTTTACGGAATCTTATCCATTAACCCCCGAAACAGCAGGAAGGATTTTTCTGGGGGAGAAAAAATAGTAACTTGGTAACGTTAGCATCTGTCGTGAGGATAAATTCGTTTGTTTCATGCAGCATCTATCTTAAAACGAACGTTGTACACTAAACATTCTGCCTTTTCTGTAGTCTATTTGCCTATGAAATAATCCTTTACGCTGGCTATCATTCCGAGAACAAATAACAGATATGGTAAAACGAATCGCCCTCGTCGTTACCTGTGGATTCCTCCTTTTGTATGGAAACCGCGTAAAGGCAACCCACATTGTGGGAGCAGAGTTGTATTATGAGTGTCTCAATCCTGTTACAGGACAATATGAGATCACGCTGAAATTGTACCGCGACTGTATCAACGGTCAGGCGCCCTATGACCAGTTTGTCACGCTGTTCATTTTCAACTCGGCAACGGGTGCGCTCTTCCAGACGACCAATATCCCGATACCTCCCGTTACACCTCAGATACAGCCCGACGACTGGGGGCCTTGCGTGGCGGTGATTCCCAATATCTGTGTGCAGGAGGGCATATACAAGACCACAATCACCCTCCCTCCCAATGCCTTCGGCTATACCCTGGGCTGGGCGCGCTGCTGCCGCAACCAGGCGATCACCAACCTGGCCAATCCACTGAATGAGGGCATTACCTTTCTGGCGACCATTCCGCCCAATACGGTTGCCGCCTGCAACACCATGCCGACCTTCGACCAGGTGCCGCCCATTTTCCTCTGCGTAAACCAGCAGTTTGCCTTCGACCACAGCGCCACTGATGCTGATGGTGACTCGCTCGTATATGCGCTGACCAATCCTTATACAGGCCTCAATGCCTTCGGTCTCGGCGCAGGCAACCCCCAGAACGGCGGCAACCAGCCGGTGGTGGACCCGCTGAACAACCCGATGGGCCCTCCTCCTTATAATAATGTGATTTTCGCGCCGGGCTACAGCTTCACAGACCCCTTTGGGTCAGGCAATTTTGTGCTGGACCCGCAGACCGGATTTATCACTGTAACGCCTACCCAGACGGGGATTTTCGTGTTTTCGGTTTCGGTGTTTGAGTACCGGAACGGCATTTTGCTGAGTGAAAACCGCCGCGACTTTCAGATCCACGTCATCAACTGTCTGCCCCAGGGACAGCCTCCGGTCATCAACCATGACCTCACGGGCCTTAACTTCAGCAACGACACCATTTTTGTGACGGGAGGTGTGCCCTTCTGCTACGATGTTACGGTTTCCGACCCGGTTCCGACCGATTTTTCGATTTCCTATACCGTAAGTGCGCCTTTTGGAAACGGCAGCTTTATCCCTCCGGCGGCTACGTATACCTTCTCCGGCTTTAACCCCATTGTGGGCCAGGTCTGCTGGACTCCGGCCTGCGCCTATGACGGACAGGTCGTGCAGCTGGTGATTGGGGCCTATGATCCCGGCGACTGCGAAAACATCTCCAACGTATTCGATACCGTCTGGGTAAGTATCTCTGTGCCGCCCAACCAGCCGCCGGTCATTACGCCCAACTATGCGGGCCTCACGGTATCGGGCGACACCATTATTATCCCGGCAGAGATTCCGTTTTGTTTCAATGCCCAGATATCCGACCCGAATGTGGGCGACCAGCTGATTGCCTATCCGCTGAGTCCCATTTTTGCAGGGGCCGGAGCGCCTACATTTACCGTCAGTGGTACCAATCCGCTGAATGTCGAAATCTGCTGGGAGGCTGCCTGCTCCTACGAAGGACTGGTGGTGCCGCTGACCTTCGGCGGACAGGATACGAGCCTCTGCTCCAACAATGCTGCTGCGCAGAAAACGGTCTGGATCAAGGTGCTCACGCCCCCCAACCAGCCACCGGGCATCGTTACCAGCCTCGCGGGCAACGTGTTCAGCAATGACACCATTTTTGTCACCGCGCAGCAGAACCTCTGCTTTAATTTTACGGGCCGCGACCAAAATCCCGCCGACCTGCTGACCCTCGTTACGGTAAGTCCGATTTTTACAGCGCCCGGCGGTCCGGCGGTGACGGTAACCGGCAGCAACCCCCTTCAGGGACAGGTCTGCTGGACACCCGGCTGTCAATATGAAAACCAGGTGGTTGTGCTGGTCTTTGGGGTGCAGGATCCCGGTGCCTGCTCCAACATTGGCAAGGCCTTCGACACCGTATATGTAAAGGTGAATGTGCCGCCCAACGATCCGCCGCTGATCACAGCCAACCTGGCAGGCAACGTATTTAACGGAGACACCATCTTTGTTACGGCCCTCCAGAATCTCTGTTATAGCTTCACTGCTACCGACCCCAATACAGCAAATCAGCTGACCATTCAGCCATTAAGCCCCGTATTTACCCAGCCGGGAGCGCCTGTTATCACCTTTACGGGTACCAATCCGGTAAATGGACAGATTTGCTGGTCACCTTCCTGTGCCTATGCGGGTCAGGTGGTGCCCCTGGTCATCCGCGCGACCGATAATGGTGCCTGCTCCAGCTCCAAAAATGACCGGGACACCGTATTTGTCAAGGTAAATCTTCCGCCAAACGATCCGCCCGCCATTGATCCGGATTTTGGCAGCCTTAACACCAATGCAGATACCATTTATGCGGATGC
>RDXT01000881.1 GCA_004292985.1 Bacteroidota bacterium | reverse complement strand
CGGACATAGCCCGGAGCGGCATCGCTGCCCTCAGACACCCGTGTGCCGAGGATATAGAGGTCCTGGTACACCACGCCGGGCGTATTGGACACCACATAGAGCCGCGCAGCTCTGTCTCCGAGGCCTGTGTGCAGGTCCACACTGCCATTTACGCCAAAAGAAGGGAGCGGCTGACCCGTTTTGGCATCGAGGGCATAGAGTTTATCGCTGGCGGTGCAGAGGATGCGGCTTTCTTCCCCGCTTTTCCAGAAGGCAAGGCCCCGGTTTACCCCCATCCCAAACTGGTTGTAGCCACCCTGAAAAGGATCAAACTCCCAGACTTTCTCTCCGGTGGCTGCATTCAGTGCGAAGTACTTCAGGTCGGGCGAGCTTCCGTACAGGATTCCATTGATAATGAGTGGATTACACTGTATCTGACTGCGGTCCGCAGAGTCGGCCCCGCCGCTGTGGTAGTGCCAAACCTCTTTGAGTCCTGCTACATTCTGAACATTGATCTGCGTCAGAGGGGAGTGGTGGCTTGCCGAAGGGTCACCGAGATAATGCCCCCAGTCTGTGTTGCCCGGAGGGGTCTGGCAGGCCCCAAAGGCCAGGTATAATAATGCTACGACGGGAAAAAACCGTTCCTTTTGCATAAAAAAGCGGGTAGAAGTCCTGAAACCTTAGTCCTTATAAATAGCGACCATCCGTTCGCCCTTCGAATTGAGATAGCCCCGGTACATCCCTTCAGAATTAAAGGGCATGGCCACATTTCCCTGTTTATCCACCGCAATCAGGCCCCCTTCGCCTCCGATGGTTTTCAGTTTTTTGAAAATGATCTGGTTGGCGGCGTCTTCGAGGGTTTTTCCGGTATATTCGAGCATCGCCGCGAGGTCGTAGGCGACCACGTTGCGGATAAAATACTCGCCGTGGCCTGTGCATGAAACCGCGCAGGTGTTGTTATTGGCATAGGTACCCGCTCCGATGATGGGGGCATCCCCTACCCTTCCGTAGCGTTTGTTGGTCATGCCCCCGGTTGAGGTGCCTGCGGCCAGGTTGCCATTGCGGTCGAGGGCGACAGCGCCTACCGTTCCGAATTTTTTCCCGCTGGGGTCATACTGACCCGCATCTGCATGTTTGCCGGAGGCTTTTTCTTCTTCCTTGACTTTGCGGAGCTGCTCCTGCCGCTGGGGCGTGATAAAGTAGCTGTTTTTCACCGTTTTCAGTCCGTGGGAGGAGGCAAAGGTTTCTGCGCCCTTGCCTGTGAGCATCACATGTTCCGAGGAATCCATGACCAGGCGTGCCGCGAGGATCGGGTTACGGATCGTTTTTACCCCGGCAATAGCTCCTGCCAGCCCGGTTCTGCCCGACATAATCGAGGCATCGAGTTCGGCGGTGCCTGCATTGGTGAGTACAGCGCCTTTTCCGGCATTAAACAGCGGATTGTCTTCCAGCAGCGTAATGGCCGCAATAACTGCATCTTCTGCGCTGCCGCCGCTTTTCAGCACGGTTTCACCGGCGCTAAGCGCCTCTTCGAGGCCCGCGCGGTACTGCGCTTCCAGTTCGGGGGTCATTTTATCCCGGCTCATCGCACCCGCCCCACCGTGAATTGCAAAAACATATTCAGGTTTATCCTGCCAGATAAGCGTAGCTGCCATAGTGAGGAGTAGCGTAATCAAAAAGTAGAAAAAGCGCATAAACGTAGTCTCATTGTTCAGGTGGGGAAATTTATGTAAAAATCCCTTACCTTTATCCAACCAATCATTTGCATCGCGCAATGGGCGCAGTAAACGAATACTATCAAACCCTGGGGCTGGCGCCCGACGCTTCGGAATCGGACATCAAAGCCGCTTTCCGGGAGCTTGCTATGCGCCATCATCCGGATACGGGGGGAGAAAAAGAGCGCTTTCGTGAAATCCATGAGGCCTACCGGGTACTGAGCGATCCGGAAGCGCGGCGGAAGTATGACGCCAAATATTTCCCGCAGGTCAGCAGCTATTCTTCAGGCCTTTCGCCCAGCCTGGAGATGACCCGCCAGAAGCGGGCTGTGCGCTATGGCAGGGGCCAGTACAGCCGCCGGGTAACCTACCGGGGCACCTCGGCCAGCGGGGGGAGTTTTGTCAATACAGCTCAGAGCAGCGATATCCGGGCGCGTCAGGAAGCGCGTGGTTCCTACTACAGCGATCGTTACGCCGAACAGCAGATCCGCGAGAGTGAGGCAGCCCTCAAAGGCTATGCATATATGTCCGGGCTGATGCAGCTGGTGGCGGTGCTGCTGCTGGTATTTTTCGGGGGA
>RDXT01000880.1 GCA_004292985.1 Bacteroidota bacterium | reverse complement strand
GAAGGCATCGTATATAAGCGGGTATTTCAGCGCAAAATTTCTGACGGCAACATCTTCCTTCGCCTTGTCTCCGACAACGTGATGTACGAACCCTACGAAGTATCTGCCTCAGATGTGCGTGAAGTATGGAAGGCTAAAACCTTCATTCTCAATGAAATGCCTGTTACCACCGAATCTCTTTCGATGGATAAGCTCTACCGGATGGTGCGCGACCTCCAGGACCAGGTGAGCCGGATCAAAGGAAAGTAAAGCTGCTTACATAAAGCCCAGCTCCAGTTGGGCTTCTTCAGACATCATTTCCTTGGTCCACGGCGGCTCAAAGGTGATCTCCACCTCTGCGTCCGTAACTCCCTCCACTGAGAGGGATTTTTCTTTTACCTCGGCAGGCAAAATTTCAGCAGCCGGGCAGGCAGGCGCGGTGAGGGTCATCAGCACATGCACCTTCTTCTCGTCGCTCACGCTTACCTCATATACAAGGCCCAGCTCATAGATATTGACCGGAATCTCCGGATCAAATATGGTATGCAGCCTGGCAATTACTTCTTCCCGAATCTGGTATTTGTCCATCACTTTTTCTGGTTTATAGCGCCTGCTCTTCTTTCCGGGAAGAGAGTGCGAGCGCGTAATACTTCATTTTTTTAATCATGTTGTTCAGCCCGTTGGAGCGGGTGGGCGAAAGGTGCTCCCGGATGCCGATCTGGTCCACAAAGGCCAGGTCAGCCGAAACAATTTCATCGGGCCTGTGCCCTGAAAGAACGCGTACCAGCATCGCAATCAGCCCTTTGGTGATAATCGCGTCACTGTCAGCCTGGTAGCTCACCACATCGCCCTCTTTCCGGGCAGTGAGCCACACCTGCGACTGGCAGCCATTCACAATGTTGTCGCTGTTTTTATCCGCCTCAGGCAATCCGGGCAGCGCCTGCCCCATCTCGATGATGTACTGGTATTTATCCATCCATTCATCGAAAAGAGAAAACTCCTCTGCCAGTTCTGCTTCTATGTCCCGGATAGGCTTTGTCATGGGTATTTAACTCCGTTTGCGGCCCGAAAGTTACGCATATCCTGACATGGAAAACAAAAAGGGCAGCGCCAAAGCTCCGCCCCTTCCTGTGTACTTCACGTATGGGTTTTACTCGATGAGCAGAATCCGCTGCAGCGCTCCTTCGGATCCCTCGACCCGCAGCAGGTAGGCGCCCGGAGGAATATCGCCCAGAGAAAGTTCTGTCGCCGCAGTTCGGGGTTCAGCTTCGCGGAGCAACTGTCCCTGAAGCGTCAACAGCGAAACCTGCTGAATCAAAGTCCGCTCCCATTCGACCTGCACAGAGTGCCGGGCAGGTTGCGGATAGATACGCAGGCGCGCCTGAAGTTCGTGAGAGATGCCGTCGGTTTTTTCCTGATACACCACAATCGAATCACCCTCTCCGGACCCGATTTCGATTACTCCCTCATTGCGGTTTATCGCTAATCCGGGCTGAATACCCAGTGAAATCAGGCGCGATTCCAGCGTTTTGCCCGAGATATTGTCAATTGTGATGAAAATGAATGACCCTATCTTGCCATATCCGGATGTATTGCTCTGGTTAATACGGGTAATGGCTGCTTCGACTTTGCCCTGGTTGTAGAAGTCTTTGGAAAAACCTACTGCGCTCTGGCCTGGCGTGCCAAACCAGGAGTCCGTGGCCACAAATGCTGCCGAGCCCGAATCAGCCAGGATCGGATCATAGGTAATTGTGAACGTAAGTCCGTATATATCATTGACAGGCAGGGAGTTAACGCCCAGATACACATCTGCAATGACGGTATCGCCTGCCTGCACGGAGTCCTGCGGGATGTCGAGGTAAAGCAGCGGTCCGGATGCCTCAGTATGGCCACCGAGGCGGTTGTGTGTAAGGCCATAGTTGAGGGAAATGACATTGAGGTCGGCATTGTTGACCGCGCCGTCGCCATCACAGTCGGCAAATTTGTGATTTACACCGTTGCTGAAGTTTGGAAAAGACCAGTCGGAGCCGCCGGACTGGCCGACCCAGTTGGCGCTTGCATTGGGGCGAGGTGCGCCTGTTTCTCCCCAGGCGATGCCTGCATAGAGTACATCGGTGGTGTTCACGATCCCATTGTCATTGGCATCGCCGGGCCAGATAATGTTGTCGCAGATCACAGAGTCACCCAGGCTCAGAATCGTAAACCCAGGCGTGATCGCCTGATTGGGAATCAGCAGAGAAGGGGCCGTTTGAAAAGGAGGTGGAGAAAAAACGGTCTGAATGTTGGAAAAAGGT
>RDXT01000879.1 GCA_004292985.1 Bacteroidota bacterium | reverse complement strand
CCAATACACACCTGCACGCCTGAAAACCCTCGATTCGGCGCTGAACGTGCTGCACCAGCAAGCCTCGTTTAACGGCGTGGTGCTCGTCGCCGAAAAAGGCAAAGCGCTGTACCACAAGGCATTCGGCACGGCCAATATCCAGACCGGAGAGACGCTGAACCTCAATTCCGCCTTTAATCTGGCGTCGGTCTCCAAGCAGTTTGTGGCGATGATGGTCATGATGCTGCACGAAGAGGGGCGGCTCGGATTTGATGACAAGGTGAGCGCCCATATTCCGGACTTTCCCTATGAAAATATCACCCTCCGCCACCTGCTGACGCATACCAGCGGCCTGCCGGAGTATTTCGACCTGGTATTTACCCAGACAAATACCCTCGATACGCTGAACAATGAAAAACTGATCCGCCTCCTGCAAAAACACAGGCCCGCCCCCGAATTTTTGCCCGGCGAAAAGTGGAGCTATTGCAATACCAACTATGTGCTGCTGGCCTCGGTGATTGAAAAGGCATCGGGCATGAGCGCGGCGGACTTTCTGAAAAAGCGGATCACCGCGCCGCTGGGCATGGACCACACCTATATCTATCACCTGGAGATGAAAAGCTCGCCCGCCGACCGGGTATTTGGATTTCAGCGGCAGAATGGACGGAATGTCCCCAATGACCTGATCCGGCTCGATGGTGTGGTGGGCGACGGCAATGTGTATGCCTCGGCCAGCGACCTGCTGAAGTGGGACCAGGCCCTCTATGGCCACAAACTGGTGAAAGCGCAGACCTGGCAGCAGGCCATTACGCCCGTGAAACTCAACGATGGCAGCACCTACCCCTACGGCTTTGGCTGGTTTATCGAAAACGAAGGTAAAACCCTCACACATACAGGTTCATGGGTCGGATTTTACAACCAGATTACCCGCCATGTGGCTGATAAACAGACCCTTATCATTCTCAGCAATTCGAGCGACTTTAGCGCCCGGCGCATCGTAACAGATATTCTGGCAGGCAAAACAGCCACCTTTCCCCGCTTTCAACTGATCGCCGATGTGCGCCTGATAGACGGCACCGGAAATGCCGCCCGCAAGGCCTCCGTTCGCCTGCGCAACGACCGTATCTGGGAGACAGGAGACCTGCAAGCCTTTGTGGGTGAGGCAGTTACTAACGGAAACGGCAAGGTGCTGGCTCCCGGATTTATTGACAGCCACAGCCACCATTTCGGGAGCCTGGAGCAACGCCCAGAAGCACTGGCCACCCTCAATCAGGGAATTACGACCATCATTATCGGGCAGGACGGCTCCAGCTATGCCATAGATACCATCGAGGCTTTTTTTAAGCGAAGGCCTGTGGCGGTGAATGTGGCGACCTACACCGGGCACTCGACCCTGCGGGAGGAAGTGATGGGCGAAAAAGACCTCTACCGCCTCGCAAGCGCAGAAGAAGTCGCCCGGATGAAAGCCCTTTTGCGCGAAGAAATGCAGAAAGGCTCTCTTGGCCTGGCCACCGGACTGGAGTACGAAGAGGCGTTTTACTCCAGCCGCGACGAAGTGATGGAGCTGGCGAAAGTGGCCGCAGAATACAAGGGCCGCTATATCAGCCACATCCGCAGCGAGGACATCCATCTGGCTGAGGCTGTGGACGAGATTATCCAGATCGGTGCGCAGGCAGGGCTTCCGGTGCAGATTTCGCACATTAAAATCGCCAAACGCGACGATTGGGGCAGTTCCACAGCACTGCTTGCACAACTTCAGTCCGCCAGAGCCGAAGGTGTGGACATCACCGCCGATTGCTACCCCTACGACTTCTGGAGCTCGACCCTGCGGGTGCTGTTTCCCAACCGCGACTACACCAATCCCGCCAGCGCCGAACTGGCCGTTACACAACTGTGTGATCCGGACAAATCGGTCCTCGTGCGCTACGCCCCGCAGCCGGAGTATGCAGGCAAAAGCCTCGCCCAGGTAGCCGCGCTCCGGAATAAAAAAACCTCCGCAACGCTGATGTATCTGATTGCGGAGGCAGCGGCATTTTCGGAGAAAAACCCCGATTTTGACGCCGGAATCGAGGCCATTATGGGCAAATCAATGGACGAGACCGATGTCGAGCAGTTTCTCGCATGGCCCCATACCAATATTTGTTCTGATGGTTCGGGGCAGGGACATCCACGAGGTCACGGCGCCTTTACGCGCGTGTTGGGCAGGTATGTGCGCGAGAAGCAGATCATGCCCCTTGAAACCGCTATTTACAAAATGACCGGACTCACCGCCGAGCACCTGGGACTCAGCGACATAG
>RDXT01000588.1 GCA_004292985.1 Bacteroidota bacterium | reverse complement strand
GGATGCCCACACCGGGCACCAGCGCAATGTTGACGCCGGGCGGCGGCTGTGGAATACCAGGACCATCTATAAAGAAAGCGAATACGTCGTTGATCGAGTTTACATATTCATTATACTCTTCAGAGGCAAACACATAGCGGATGCCGATGCTGTCGCACAAAGGAGTAATATCAAACGAAATGACACATGCGTCGAAGGTAGGTTGCCCTGCAAGCGAAGTAAGGGGACCGTATCCCGGCCTTCCGAGCGAACCTGTGATCCCGGTGCTGTTGTTGGGACCTACGGCATCGGCAGCTTCGCCGGAGGCAAGAAGTACGCCGTGGGTAAGGCCGATATTGGAGCCTGTTCCGTTAAATCCTGTAAGCGCGAGGTTGGTATCGCACTGGACCGTGAGGTTGGAGACCGTCACACCATTGCCAAACAGGGTTTGAATCAAGGGGAATGCAGGCAGCGTATCCACGATCGTCAGCTGCGCCTGCACACGTGTGAAGGAAGCAAGACCTATCAATATGCAGAGCAGGGTAAATTTTTTCAATCGCATGATGTCAGGTAAGGTTTCAAAGTCATTTGGCAGAAAAAGAACGGGTTGGCTGTATCTATCTAAACTATTGACGAGAAAACAAATCCATAGGCTGCTTCAGAGTAGATGTAAGTAAGTAAGATTTCCCCTACTTTCATCGCAAAATTGTAATCGTTCCGGCTTCAGAGACATCATTGCCCTGAATGTCGAGCGCACTCACGCGATATACATATACATCCTGGGGCAGCACTTTACCATCGGGCCCGTAACCGTCCCAGCGGAAATCCGGAACATTGGAAACAAATACCTCCTGCCCCCAACGGTTATATACATGGATTTCGAAGGTAGAAAGCAACTGGCTGGCGATATAAAAGGCATCGTTGTAGCCGTCACCATTGGGGGTAAAAGCGCTTGGGATATGTAAACGAACGGGCTGTTTCACCTCTACCAGACGCAGCAGGGTAAACTCGCAGCCTTCGTCTGTCGTCAGCGTCACGTGAACCACATATTTACCCGGCAGACGGTATTCATGCACCGGAGCGATCGTATCGGAGCCGCTGCCGTCGCCAAAGTCCCAGGTGTATTTCACCACATTTCCAGTGAGGCCCGTTACAGACATATTAACGACCGATTGAGGAATCTCTACCACCGAGTCGCTGAGTTGGAGGAAAGCATTGCGCGCACCATATACATCCGCATACACAGGCAGGCGTTCACCCCGGCACTCCTGGGGAGATACAGGCTGCACATAGAAGGTGTAAGGGTACGGGAGCGCAGGCGTCACATAACTAAAGCCTACATGAAAGGGCGTAGTGTCATTTTGAGCAGCAAACCACTCCATACGCTCGGCAGGAGGACCGGAAACGGCCAGCAAAAAGGCAGGATCGCCAAAACATACGGTATCATTCTGAATCGCAGGCGGCTCAGGTATCGCAAAAATCAGCAGGTCGCGGGTCAGCACCGAGGTACAGCCTTTGTTGGTCTCCACGCTGAGGGTCACCGGATATACGTTTCCTTTGGAGTAAATATGTACGGGCGAAAGAATGCTGCCCGCCAGGCCGCCGTCACCAAAATTCCAGCTCCAGTTTGAAATCACATCGCCCGTTACGGTACCATCTACCGTGCTGAGGTTGGTGAAAAAGGCCGTATCGAGGGCACAGACACTTGCCACATCAAACTGAGCGAAGGGTACAGGATAAATTTCGATGTTTTTCGTAATGCTGTCCAAACAGCCGTGCTGGGTAATAGCCAGGAGTTCGACCGGGAAAATGCCCGGCTCGTTGAAGCCCCGCAGCGGGTTGGCATTGTTGGTGCCATTGCCGTCGCCAAAGTCCCAGCGATAGTCGGCAATCCGTCCGGGATTGGGTACCGTACTCAGGTTTTCGAACTGCATCAGCTCGCGGAGACAGGCCCCAGGAGAAGTGAAGTCCGCATTTGGCAGGGGATACACAGAGATTTTTTTCGTAACCGAGTCCGCACAGCCCTTATCATTGAGGATCACCAGCGTTACATCATAATCGCCGGGACCGCCGTAGATATGAGAAGGCGCGGTTTGTATCGAGAAAGCACCGTTGCCAAACAGCCATGCATAACTTACCCCAGGATCGTTGAAGGTACTGCTGTTGGTAAAGGAAATCGGCTTGTCGTCGCAGTCATTTTTAAATTCAAAATTGGCAATCGGCTCGTCATACACCTGGACCAGGCGTGAAAGCGTATCTTTGCAACCATGAATCGAACTGACTATCAGGGTAGTAGCATACTCGCCCCATGAGCCGTAGGTGTGAAACGGATTGGTCTGTGATGAGGATCCGGCATCGCCAAAGGTCCAGCTCCATTCATTAATCGGTGCAATTGGATCCGTAAAAGAAGCATCTACAAAAGGAGTCGGTACGCCAAAACACACATCCTGAAAATCGAAGGCAGCCGTTACCGGAGGGTGAATTACAATTTCCTGGCTATCCGTAGCTACACAGCCTTTGGCATCGGTAACGGTCAGAAACACCGTTTTGGGCCCATAGCTAAGGTAGGTGTAATTCGGGGCAGGGAGGGTGCTCTGTGCGCCCGGCTCACCAAAGGCCCAGAAATAGTCGCTGATGGCAGAGGTGCCGCCATACTGGAACGAAAAAGCGTTGCCTTTCAGGCACTGGTCGGCCTCGTCCGCAATCCGGGCAGAAGGCAGCGGATTTACCTGGATCGGCTTGCATACCGGCAGGGAAATACATCCGTTTTCCGTAACGATCAGACACACGTTTTTAGGTCCGGGGATATCCCATGAGGGACTGTGAGGCCCTACGCCGTTAAAAGGACCGTTTGCAGGGAAATCAAAATCCCAGTTATAGATGGCTGAGGTTGCGGCAGTTCCGTTATACAAAAAGCCTGTGGTATTAAACACGCAGACATCCGTAGCCGTGAGAAAGTCAGCTGTAGGCAAGGGATAAACGGTCTCCAAAATGGAAAACGGCACGCTTGTGCAGCCATACTGACTTACAACGAGCGTTACGGTTTTCAGACCTGCCGTGTCCCAGCTTACCTGGTAAGGTCCTGCTCCTGAGCCAATTACCGAATTTGCCCCGTCAAAAGACCACTGAAAGGTCGCAGCAGGCAGGCTGGTTCCGGTATAGGTAAAGGTGGCGGTTTCTTTGGGGCAAACGCCTGTCGAATCTACGGTAAAGGTGGCCGTCGGCACCGGAATTACCGTCAGCAGGGCCGATCCGGTATATACGCAGGCATTGGGAGCCGTCGCGCTGACCGTATAGGTTGTATTTACCAAAGGAGATACGGTAATCGTCGCTCCTGTCTGTCCGGTTGACCAGAGATAGGTATAGCCGGGCTGTGCCGGGGTAGAGACCGTGGTACTGCTGCCTGCGCAGATCGTATCAGAGCCAAAAGTTACGGCAATATTGGGCAAAACCACCGGAAGCGTGTCTGTACTCAGAACGGCAGCATTGCCGCAGTTGTCCTGGATATTGCCCACCAGCGAGATGATATAGTCGCCGCTCACAAAAGCCGGAGAAACGTTCATCAGGAACTGGTTTTCGAAGGTGCCGCCGGTGGAGCAGGCCTGACCTGTGATGTTGTTGATGGTGTAAGGGTTGCCTGCGAGGTCTGTAACCGTAAAATCGGAAGTGCTCACGGTATTGCAGAGCACGTTTTCGGAGAAGGTCATGTTTATCGCGCCGCTGCAGTTCACTCCGAGCGAAGTGATAGAAGGGGGCGTATTGTCGAAAATCACCGCAGTCGAAGCGGAGAAGTTGATGGTGTAGCCGTTGTTAGAGGAAGAGAAGTTGCTGACATTGACCACATAGGTCTGGCCCACCTGAACCGGAATACAGGGCTGGTTTTGTCCGCCGCAGGGGGCGCCTGTGTTTCCATTGGGGCCGGTAGCGCCGCCACAGCCCAGATTGGGTGCGTAATTGCAGGAAACTTCGAGAGAAGGAGTAGTGAAAATATCAGAACAGTTGTTGTTGGTCAGGTTATACACAGCCCAGTCGTAGTCGTTAACCCCGTTGTTCGGCGTGATGGTAAAACACAGGTTACCCGCAACCTGTACCGTAAAAATATACCATACATCGTTGTTTTCGCCTGAGTTCAGACAGGAAGGAACGGGATTGATTTCATTCGGGTTCGAGCCTCCCCCCACGTATGAGTTGGGTTGGGTGAAGATATTCTGGCAAACAGGAAGTGCATTGATGCAATCCTGCTCCGGCTGGTTGGGTGGCAACTGGGCCAGGCCATACAGCGGGAAGGACAAAACCGAACAAAGTGTCAAAAGCGACCGGAATATACGTAGATTCATAGCGTTTGGGGATACATTACAAAATCAACCTTACTTACCTTACACAGGCATCATTTATCATGGAAATATACACATACATCCTGATAAAGAAGACGGTAATGAAAGTTCAAAGAATCATCCGGGTTGTAAGAAGCGAAATCAAACGGCTTTAAAGTTACAAAAAAATCACCCGGATATGCAAAATCTTACATCATAACGCTTTTGCCCGGTGTGAATTGTATAAATGCGAAAGCGAGCAGTGTTCCAGAATGCGGATTTTTCAGGGAGGAAAATGCTTTGCCCTGGGGGGAAGATGGGTCATCCTTCGATACGGTCCTGTGGACCTACTCAGGATGACAGGAACAGCACCAGTGTCATCCTGACCTGCCCCTGTGGGGGTAAGGCTAATTAGCCTGTATCGAAGAGTGACTGGTGGTGTCGCGCTTCGATACGCCTCGAAGACTCGGCTACTCAGCGTGACACCCGGGGTCCAACTGTCACCCTGAGCAAGCCTTCTAAGGCTGTATCGAAGGGTGACCCACGAAGGATGACACCCCCTACAACCCCGGCGCGGGCGCAAAATGATCGCCCTGCCTGCCCGGGTGAATGGTCAGCAGGCCTGCGCGGACGAGCAGCACCAGGAGGCCTGAGGCCTTACGGCGGGAGAGGCCCAGCAGGCGGGTGGTTTCGTCGAGGGTAATGCGGGGGGCTTTTTCGAGGTACTGCATCAGTTGTCGCTCGCGGTCGCCGAAAATCAGCGAAACACCGTTGCTGCGCTTCTCTGCCCGCATAAGTCCGACCATTTCGCGGCTGGCGACGACGCTCATATCTGCCACACGGATAAAGGCCTGCCGCTTGGCGCCCGGCTCCGGACCAAGGACAAAGTGGGGCTTGTCGGGGCTCTCTTTGATGTGAAACACGAGGACTTCGCGGCTGTCGTGCATCAGCACACGCTCCATGCGCATCGGAAGGGCGGGCACGCAGTTTTTTTCCACATAGGTGAGGACCGCGTAGGCATCTTCTTCCGGGAACTTACAGCCGTAAATCGTGCGGTCGTCATCCACCCCGATGAGGAGGATTCCGCCTTCGCTGTTGGCAAAAGCCACTAACTCGCGGGCGATTTTATCGGGGTGGTTGGCTTTGCGCTTAAATTCGAGCCGCATGCCCTCCCCCCGGCTCACCATTCGCCTGAGGTCATTGAGTTCCATAGCCTCCCAAGGATACAAAATTTTCCGTCAGGCTCTGCATCCGGAGCAGAATTTTTATGCAACTTTGACACATGAGAATCGCTGTGAACTTTCTGTTGATCCTTTTTTGCGCGGGAACATTCGCTTCCCTCTCTGCGCAAAGTCCTGTAAAAGAGGAGTCTGCGAAAAAACAGACCGCCGCTGCGCCTGCACAGGTGGCTCAGGACACCCTGAAGAAAAAAAACAAAACGCCTAAAAACAAAGAGGCCGCAAGCCAGACACCTGCCGCCGCACCGGCTGTTGCCACACCTGCCCAGGGTCGGGGCAACCCACAGTCGGTGAATCCGGAAGAGGTCGAAAAGCAGCGCAAGGCCAATGAACTTGCTGCCGAAAAAGCCCGCCAGGAAGACCAGATCCGCCGGGCCGAAGCCGAAGCCCGGAAGAAAGAAGAAGACGCAGCCCGCGCACGCGAAGAGGCCAAACGCAAGGCCGAAGAAGCCGAGCGCCTCAAAGCAGCCGAGGCCGCCCGCAAGCAGGAGTGGGACCGCAAACGCTCCGAAGAAGCTGCCCTCCAGGCCAAACTCGACAGCCTCCAGCGTATGGAACTCGAAGAGCTGCGCATCGCAAGGGAAAACCGCAAAGCCAGCGGAGAGGTATTTAAACCCGTTATCCCTGAATATCAGCAGATTGCCGCGCTGCCCGAAGTGCCCAAAACCGTAGTGGGCGAAAATCCCAAAGGGCTCTACAGCAGCACCGGGCCCAATGCCCTCTATATGCCCTATGCCGATCCGGACAAAGACGGTGTGGTCAATCAATATGACAAATGCCCGGATGAAGCCGGAATTGCTGAAAACAAAGGCTGCCCCGCCGGAGACCCGCGCGGATTTCCGCAGTCGGCCATTGCGCCCAAAAGCACTGCGCCCGATGCCCTCGACCGTATCTATTTCGATGCAGGAAGCGACTATCTGAATGGAAATGCGCGTATGGTACTCAACAAAGCCATTCCCCTGCTGAAGCAAAACCCTGCCATGCGCCTGGTGCTCGCCGGACATGCAGACGGCGCAGAGCGCGACAGCGAACTGGCCCGCCGCCGGGCAGAAGCGGCACGCGCCTACCTCATCAGTAAAGGTGTGCCGGAAAACCGCCTTCAGACAGATGTGTATGGAAAACTGCTGCCTGCCAGCGAAAGCAAGACAGAAGAAGGCAGAAGCCTGAATCGCCGGGTAGAACTGGTGATAGAGGCGAAGTGAGGAATGTGCGGCCCTTTCCCGATACTCGGGACAGGCTAACAAGCAGGGACCGCGTTTTCGGTGGCTGAGCTTGCCGAAGCCCCGCTTTACCCGGCCCTTCGACAGGCTCAGGGACCGATATTAAACACCCCACTCAACAAAAAACATCTCGATTTCGCCTTTGTTTTTGGCGTGGATCATGCCCCTCGACCGGCAGATAAAGGTGTCTTTGACGAGGTCGTAGGTATCTTTGGAGATATTTACCTTGCCAACCTCGCCGCAGGTTTCGATGCGGGAGGCCGTATTGACGGTGTCACCCCAGATGTCGTAAGCAAATTTCTTTTTACCCACCACCCCGGCTACCAACGGCCCGGTGTGAATGCCGATACGGGCTTCAAAATACGGGAGGCCCGCTTGCTGGCGGCGGTCGCGAAGCGCACGCATAAATTTCTGGATTTCGAGACCTGCGCGTATGACATCATGTGCGTGGCTTTTGTTGGTTTCGGGCAGGCCCCCGGCGCACATATAGGCATCGCCGATGGTTTTGATTTTCTCGATATTGTATTTGTCGATGATCGTATCAAAGTTGCTGAAGCAGTAATGAAGCTCATTCACCAGTTCGACAGGGCTGAGGTGCGCCGCCAGCAGGGTAAAGCCATGAAAATCAATAAACATCACCGACACCTCCTCATAGCTCCGGGTGGCGACCCGCGCGTCGGGGCTGGACTTGAGTTCGGCGGCAGTTTGTTCGGGCAAAATGTTGAGCAGCAACTCATCTGACTTTTTCCGTTCGGCTTCGATCTCACGGTTTTTGGCAGCCAACTGGCGGTTTACCCGCATCTGGTTGCGGCTTCGCCAGCCCAGAAAAACCATAAACGCCAGAATCGCCGCTGCAATGCTTCCGAGGATATAGAGAATGAGGACATAATAGTTCTGACGGGCGCGGGCCTGCGCCTTGAGCGTATCAATTTCGCGCTGCTGGGCCTGGCTGCCATAGACGAGTGTCATGCGGGTCAGCAGGTCATTTTTCTGCTGGTTGACCAGCGAGTCCCGGACCAGGTTAAACTTCCGGTAATAAAAATAGGCATTGCGGTAGTCGCCCATCGAGTCGTAGGCCGCCGAAAGGCTGGAATAGGCATAACGCACATCGTCGCGCAGGCCTGTCTGCTGTGCAATGGCCAGCGCACGCTCCAGGTACTCGATTGCCTCACTGTAGCGCCGCTGCTGTGTAAGCGTTGTGCCGATGTCATTGTAGGTGTCGGCCAGCCCTTCGAGGTCATTTTGTTTTTGCTGAATCTTCTGGGCCAGGGCAAAATTGCGCAGCGCCTGGGAGTACTTTCCCTGCCTGCGGTAAACGCTGCCAACATTGTTATAATAATCGGCCAGTCCCGCTTCGTCATTGAGTTGCTCATAGAGAAGCTTCGATTCCTCATGGGCCTTGAGGGCCTTGTCATATATCTCCTGCTTGCGCCAGGCACGTCCGATAAAATGCAGCACATCGGCGGTGAGTTTTTTGTCGGATCGCGCACGCGCGATCCGCAGTGCCCGCTCGTACCAGGACTGCGCTTCGGCGTATTCGGCCAGCTCGGCGCGGAGGATTCCCATCTGAAAATAGGAGCGTGCAATCACCGCACTGTCGCCATATGCCTCGCGCATGCGCAGGGCATTGAGTGCATTGCCGATGGCTTCGGGGTAGTTGCCATACTGCCAGTCCACCTG
>RDXT01000878.1 GCA_004292985.1 Bacteroidota bacterium | reverse complement strand
TTCCTCCGCTCCGCTGAATACAACTACCTCGCTTCACCCGACGATATTTACGTTTCCCCTTCGCAAATCAAACTCTTTGGCCTCAAAACCGGAGATACTGTAATTGGTCAGATTCGCCCTCCCAAAGAAGGAGAGCGCTATTTTGCCCTGCTGAAGGTCGAAACCATCAACGGACGCACCCCCGACGAAGTGCGCGACCGCATCCTGTTTGACCACCTGACACCCCTTTTCCCACAGGAAAGATTCCGCCTGGCCTCCAAAACCGGGAAGGAAGAAGATATGTCCCTGCGCATCATTGACCTGTTTGCCCCTATCGGCAAAGGCCAGCGCGGTCTGATCGTGGCCCAGCCCAAAACAGGTAAGACCATTCTGCTGCAAAAAGTCGCCAATGCCATTGCTTCCAACCACCCGGAAGTCTATCTGATTATCCTGCTGATTGATGAGCGCCCGGAGGAAGTAACCGACATGGCCCGCAACGTAAATGCCGAAGTAATTGCTTCGACATTTGACGAACCCGCCGACCGCCACGTGCAGGTAGCCAACATCGTACTGGAAAAAGCCAAGCGCATGGTCGAGTGCGGACACGATGTTGTTATTTTGCTCGACTCTATTACCCGCCTTGCGCGCGCCCATAACACGAGCATGCCCGCTTCCGGCAAAATCCTTTCCGGTGGTGTGGATGCCAACGCCCTGCACAAGCCCAAGCGCTTCTTCGGCGCTGCCCGTAACATCGAAAACGGAGGCTCGCTCACCATTCTCGCTACGGCGCTGATTGATACCGGCTCGAAAATGGATGAGGTAATCTTCGAAGAATTTAAAGGTACAGGCAACATGGAGCTTCAGCTCGACCGCCGCCTGGCCAACCGCCGCGTATATCCGGCCATCGACGCGACCTCATCCGGTACCCGCCGCGAAGACCTGCTCCTCCATCCGGCAGATATTAACCGGATCTGGGTGCTGCGCAAATTTATGGCCGATATGAACCCCATCGAAGGGATGGAGTTCCTGCTCGACCGCATGCGCCATACCAACAGCAACGAAGAGTTCCTCATTTCGATGAACGGCTAATTGCTTTTTGCCGGAATGCGGGACCTGCTGCTGATATTTGTCAAACATCCTCTGCCGGGACAGGTGAAAACCCGTCTTGCATCAGGTCTGGGACAAGAGAAAGCGCTGGCCATTTACGGCGAACTTCTCATATATACCCGGGATATTGTCAATCCGCTACCGGTTGATAAGGCCGTGTTTTACGGAAATGAAATGCCCGCTGCGGATCTTTGGTCGGCAGCGGGTTTTTTACGTCGCCAGCAGGAAGGCCCCGACCTCGGCGCACGGATGGAGGCTGCATTTGCCTGGGGCTTTGAGGCTGGCTATGAGCGGATTGTCGTGATCGGCAGTGACTGCGCCTGGCTGAACGGAGCCATTTTGCAGGAGGCTTTTGAGCAACTGGGAGAAAATGATTCAGTTATAGGGCCAGCGACCGACGGCGGCTATTACCTGCTGGGGCTGCGGATGCTTTTTCCCCCGGTTTTTTATGATAAAAACTGGAGCACCGAAACCATTTTTACCGATACAATGGACGATCTGGAGGCAGGGGGTAAATCGGTCTTTGTGCTTCCTGCGCTTTCCGATGTGGATGTAGCGGAGGATCTTCGCGGCACTTTTCTGGAAAAATACCTGAACTAAAGCCCCTTATTCCCTATTTCCCCTATTCCCTCCCTACCCCACAAAAAAAGGGGCCCCATTCAGGACCCCTCTTCATTATAAAGCCAGTGACGATATAAACGCTTACGCGCCGTACAGTTCCGCGACCTTAGCCCAGTTAACTACCTGGAAAAAGGAGGCGATGTAATCCGGACGACGGTTTTGATAGTTAAGGTAATAGGCGTGTTCCCACACATCGAGACCCAGGATCGGCGTGCCGCGCTCAGCTTCGGCCACCACATCCATCAGCGGGTTGTCCTGGTTGGGGGTAGAGGTAACGGCGAGAGAGCCGTCAGCCTTTTTGATCAGCCATGCCCAGCCAGAGCCGAAACGGGTCGTAGCGGCAGCGCTGAATGCCTTTTTGAAGTCTTCGAAAGAGCCGAAGGTATCACTGATGGCCTTGCCAAGTGCGCCGCCAGGCTCGCCGCCACCGCCATTGGCAGGAGAGGCCATCACTTCCCAGAAGAGGTTGTGGTTCCAGAAACCGCCGCCATTGTTGCGGATCGGCATGCTGTGCTTGGAGATTTCGGCGAGAATCTGCCCGATGCTCTGGCTTTCGAGGGCAGTGCCCTGA
>RDXT01000877.1 GCA_004292985.1 Bacteroidota bacterium | reverse complement strand
TTTAAAGCAACGTAGCTCTCGGTACACATATGTACATAATATATCACATTAAAACAGCACTTGTTAATCAAATAATTACTATAAGCAATAAAAGACAAGAAAAATAAAACATCCGGAAAGGATGGAATTGGTTTGAGTAATATGTACACCCGTGCTGCAGAATTAGGGGGCGAACTCATCATAAACAGTAAAAAAGATAAAGGTACAGTCGTAAAGGTAGAAGTGCCCGTTAAAGCGAAGTTTCTGATCGAGGCAGGCGCAGAGTACGGCGGCGATGAAATACTGAAAGTGTTTTTTACCAATGGGGGAGATCAGTCGGTCCGGGCTGGACAGGGAGGCTTTCTGGCAGCGGGAGGCCAGATCGAATTTACCCGTGTAAAAAACCTCATGATCCGCACTGCAATCGGGATCAAATACAATACGACCGCAGCCGATGACGCCAATATCAGGCTGACGCGGTTTCCCTTCACCCTGATGCCCTACTGGCGTATCCGGAATGACTTCCGGGTCGGGGCGGGCATCACGACCCACATAGGCCCGAAACTGAATGGAGATGGGTTTTTTCCGGACGTAACCTTCACAAGTAACCTGGGTCCCCGCTTTGAGGTAGGCTACAAATGGGTGGGAATTACGTATACGGCACTCGCCTACAAGACCAGCAATGGCACCTCCTATGGCGCCGGTTCGCTGGGTGCAAGCTTCTCCTTTACCCTGCCTGACAAGCCGTAGGGATGCCTCATTTCAATAATACGGAAAGTCCGTCATGATCGCGCAGGCCTCGAGCAGATAGAAAAACTTCCGCTCATTCTGCTCATTATCAACGGTTTCCCAGTCGGTTACGTGCACCGCTACGCCCAGAAAATCAGTACCGTTGATCGTCAGGGTGCTCAGCAGGCGGGCCGTGGGAACGTCTTCATCATCGGTGAGGGTCGTTTCTACTGTTTCGCTGGAGTAAGGATTGTATTCGTCTGAAAGGTAGTCTTCTTCATTTTCCGAATCGTATCCCGGCTCGATCCACTCCACGCCGTCGCTGTTCATATACTCGATAAACCAGGCTTTGGCGCCCTTGGCTTCTGCGAGGGATTCGCCGTGAAAAGCATAAATGTACATGACAATTCCGTCGTAAGGGCTGGCTGCCTGGATCAGCGTATGAGGCCCTTCTTTTTCCGTGCTGAGTTTGCAGTTGGATGGAACCGCGATCGTAGCTCCGGTAGCGGCCTCAAAATAGACATTGAGCGAGCTGCTATACAAATCATTCAGGTCAATCTGCTCGCTTTCGTCATAGTAGGACTCGTTTTCGTCCACCAGGTTTTCGAGATAGTCATAATCCTCTTCAAAAAGAGTCTCGAATATCTCCTCGTAGCTCATCTGGTATTCGATATCAATGGTCAGGCGGTCGCCGTTTTCATCGGTATAAGAGATCGCAGGGGCATTTTCTATGTACTTAGCCTCGGCAAGTTCCTCGGCGCTCAGGAAAGGATTGTCGCTGCGCAGGCCGCCGTAGAGGTTTTCGCTGGAGCAGGTAGGCATCTGGGCCGAAGGGGCTGTGCCATTGCTGAAGAGCTTGTTAAATTCTGCCGCGGGAATGGCCCAGAGGCTGGGGGCGGCATTCACCAGTTTGGCGCCGCCGTCTATCATACCCACAATTTTATTGTTAAACGTCAGCGGAGAGCCGGAATGCGCTTTTCTGACATTGGGATCGGCAAATTTGATGACGGGCGTAGCCATCGCAGGGTAGGTGGCTGCACCATTGGCACAGAGCGCTTTGGCAAATCCGGCAGGATCGTCATTGCGGGGATTAAGCTTGCTCAGCACGGTAGTTGTCTGAAGCTGGGTCGTTTTGCTGCCAACAGCGCCCGAAGCCGGGATTTCCCAGTAGTTAAGGTTGGTCAGCAGGGGAGGGTCGCCCGCCTGAATGTCCATTTGCGGAATGCCCAGCGGTGTTTGCAGTTTCAGCAGGGCCAGATCCGAGGGCTGATAGATTTTTTCGACGGTAGCATTCGACGTTTTTCCCTCCCATTTCACCTGGATGCTGGTTTTGCCGGAAACGAGGTGAAGGGCTGTAACAATGCGGTCGGGCGTTTTTTGCGGACCTCCATAGGCTACACCATAGCCGGTCGCGCCGGGCGTATGGATCAGTACAACAGAGCGCTGCTGCGCGAAGCCCTGCAAGGCAGCAATCAGCAGGAGGAAGAAGAGGGATCTGGTCATAGGGGAGTATGGCTTGTAGGGGTTTATGCCCCGGCAAGATAAGAGAAAATCCATTTTTTCCTACTCTACGGCCAG
>RDXT01000587.1 GCA_004292985.1 Bacteroidota bacterium | reverse complement strand
CCTGCTGCTACCCCGCCGCCATTGTAAAAATACTCATAGACCAGAATATTGGTATTCAGCCCTTCGTCGAGGGTATTTTCAAACAGGATATTGGTCTGGCCGGGAGTAAGCAGGGTAAAAAGGGGCTGCGATTTGGCCTGGGGCGTTTCGGGGCGGTCTTCACCGCTTTTTTTACAGCTCCACAGGGTCAGCAAAAGAGACGCACAAAAGACAGCGGGACGGGCAAGGGCAGTACGCATAGGGGGGTAGAAAATCAGGAAAATCTATCCCTGGCAAAGCCAGGGATAGATTTCATGCGGTACATAAATACATGTTCGGATTAATAACCAGGGTTCTGCTTCAGCAGATCGTTCCGGTTAACTTCGTCGCGGCTGATCGGACGATAGTACATCTTGTCATTCCAGGTACGGGTTTCGTTTTCCGTATTGTTCACTGGAGTGTAGGTGTAGTTATAGACCGTTTTGTCATGACGATACGGTACGAGTGCGGTAGCACCTGGCTTCAGCTCAGCCTCGATGTTGATAGACTGGATCATACGTCCGAGTGTGGTAGGAGCGATCATCCAGCGGCGGGCATCGTGGTAGCGGTGCTCTTCGTATGCCAGCTCAATGCGGCGCTCGTTGCGGTAGCGGTCACGCAGGGCAGTACCGGTTTCGGTAACAGCAGGCAGACCGGCGCGGAAGCGGATTTTGTTCAGCCATGCGCGGGCTTCAGCTTCGTCACCCAGTTCGATGCAAGCCTCAACATAGTTCAGTACTACTTCGGTGTAGCGGATGAAAGGCCATGGAATCACCTGAGCATTGGACTGGTTGTCTGGCAGCGCAGGGTTCGGGTCAATAAACTTCCGTACATAGTAGTGGGTACGGCTACCGTTCCAGTTTTCGATCGGGGACTCGCGGGTGTCGATACCGTTGATCAGGCCGCCGCTTCCGTTATCATAGTAACCTGTCTGAATCTGGTTGTATGGCTCCAGACCTGCTACGTCAGCAGGACGTGGCTTCCAGGTAGCGCCATCATACATCACAGTAGCATAGAAACGGGGATCACGACCTGTGTATGGATCAGCTTTGTGTGTAGGATTGCTCCAGTCAAAGCGGGTACCATCCATCATTTCATAATCGTCCACCAGTTGCTGGATAGGTGTGTTACCAGCCCAGTTGTGGTAGCCGTTAGGACCGTTGTTGATACCGTTGTGGAGACCGCCCAGGGGCCAGTTGCTTTCTACGGTATATTCGGTAGAGTGCGTGCGCTGGAAAATCAGCTCGACAGCGGCAGAAGGATCTGCAACAGCGCTCTTACCGCCCATAGCAACAGCGATGTAGGATTCGGTTGCATCTTCAGGAGAAGCAGGAGCGCTCAGGTCGAGTTTGTAGCCGGAGGCATTGTCCAGCACTTCTTTGGCCGTAGCCTTCACAGCCTGCCAGCGGGCAGCGCGGTCGCCACCGGAGTAAGCTACTATATCCAGGTTAGGATAAGCTGCCAGTACGGGAGACTTTGCTGTTGCAGTCGGGCCATGGTGCAGATCGCTGGCTGCATAAAGCAGTACGCGGGACTTCAGAGCCAGAGCAGCATTTTTGGTAGCGCGGCCATCGGTTTCAGGCTTGCCATCCAGGAGGGAAGCAGCCTTGTCCAGGTCACCAACGATGAAGTTTACGCACTCCTCATAGGTGTTGCGGGCTACTTTGTACTCTTCGTTCAGGGAGTAGGTCTTCTCGATGATCGGGAAGCCACCGTAGAAACGAAGCAGTTGCTGATAGTAGTACGCACGCAGGAAGTACGACTCTCCCAGCAGACGATCGCGGAGATCGGTGTCAGGGAAGGTTGCCGTTGGCAGGTTCTCCAGGGCCAGGTTTGCCTGACGGATCGCCAGGTACATTCTGCCCCACTCATAGGTTGGGCTTACCCAAGCGACGTTGGAAGGAGTTTCAGAACCTTCGGTGAAGGTGTTGATGTTCCGGCCAGCGTGGGTAAACATCGCTTCGTCTGTGAGCGCGGCAAGCGCCTGCTCTTCAAAACCACCGTATCCCAGGAAGGAATACACATTGTACACGAAGGCCTGAGACAGGGGGCCATCGCTCCACGTAGCGTCGCTCGAAATCCTGTCGAGCGGCTTGGTGTTGAGGAAGTCGCTGTCGCAACCTACCTGGGGTAGTACCGCGATCAGAGCGAACAACACAATAAATTTGGTCCTTTTCATTGCTTAAAGTAGCTTAGAAAGTGAGATTGAAGCCCGTGTTGAGTACGCGAGCCTGTGGGTAGTATGTACCGGCACTGTTATTAGACTCCGGATCGTAAATTTTGTTTGCATCTAACGTCAACAAATTCAGGGCGTTAACATAAATCCGCACACTGGCATCCTTCACTTTGCTTACCAGGCCGGCAGGCAGGGAGTAACCGATTTCAATGTTTTTCAGACGGACATAGTCTTTGCTGAACAGGTAGTAGGTGTTGTTGCCATAGTTACCGCCAGTGAAGTAGGTATCGCCGCGGCTGGCCAGACGAGGATGCTCCGCGCTTGGGTTGTCAATGCTCCAGCGATTGTCGTGGCTATACTGGAGGAAGTTACCAATGTCACCGGATTCTGTCTGGATACGGATCGAAGCGCCTGTAGCACCCTGAAGCAGGGCTGTTACGTCAAATCCACCGTACTGCAGAGAGAAGTTTGCGCCGAAGTTGAAGGTAGGATAACCGTTGTCATCAATACGTACCTGGTCGTCGGCGTCAATTTTTCCGTTGCCGTCATAGTCAACAAACTTCATGTCGCCGGGGATCAGCTTGGAAGTAATGCCGCTATAGTCAATGGTGTTGGCTTCGATAGCAGCCTGGTCAATAAACACACCGTCAGACTGATATACCAGATAAGCACCGATCGGCTTGCCTTCCATGCGCTGGTAGTCAGGAGCACCTGGAACTTCGTCCATGAAGATTACGCGGTTTTTCGCATATCCACCGTTGATACCTACGCGGAAACGCAGTTTGCCGCTTGGGTTAGCGTTGTAGGCTACGTTAAACTCGTATCCTTTGTTTTCTACTTCGCCTGCGTTTACAGGAGGCAGCAGGGAACTGATACCGGAAGAAGCAGGAGTAGAACCGGTTTTCTGGATCAGGATCTGGGTACGCTTGTTGTTGAAGTACTCGAGGGTTACGTCCACTTTGCCCTTAAACAGGGTAGCGTCCAGACCTACGTTGAAGTTACCGGCGCGTTCCCATGTGAAGTCAGGGTTGGCAAGCACGGTTTCATACAGAGAGTTCACCACTACGCCATTGATTGGGTAGTTGCCGAAACCGAAGGTAGAAAGGAAAGCATACTCCTGGAGTCTGCCGTTGTAGAACACCTGGTCATTACCCATTTGTCCATAAGAAGCTCTCAGTTTCAGGTAGTCAACAAATCCTACGTTGAAGAAGTCTTCATTGGAGATGTTCCAGCCCACCAGTACACCTGGGAAGAAACCAAATCTTCCATCGACCGGGAAAATGTAGGAACCATCATAACGCCAGATAAACTCAGCAAGATATTTCTCTTTGTAGTTGTACTGGGCGCGGCCATAATAACCGAGGCGTGCTCTGTTGTATGCGCTACCGCCGGTATTCTGCTGCTCAGAACCACCTGCGAAGAGCTGGTCAACTGCGGAGGAGATATAGTTACGACGGTAAGCGAAGAAGAATTCGCCGGAGAAGGTCTCACGGGTAACACCAGCCAGCAGGTTGATCGAGTGATTACCAAAGCTGCGGTCGTAGTTCAGATACGCCGTGGTGTTGATGTTGAGCACAGAGCCATAGGCTTGTGTCAGACGTGGGTCAGTGAAGTTAGAGCGGATAGCGCCTACGAGTTTAGGTGTTACGCCGTCAGCTTCATATGACACACGGTCCCATGAATACAGGGTCCAGGGGGTCTGCCAGGTCTTGTTGGTCTCGCTGTTTTTGTCAATGGCAGCATTCAGGGTCAGGCTCAATCCTTCGATCCATGGGTTGGTGATTACTGCACCACCGTTTACCTGGATAAAGTCTTTTGGATTGCTGTTGTAACCTGTAGCATTTGTCGTGATCACATACGGGTTTTGACCGTTTTCGATGTCCGGACCTGGTTTGCCGTTTGGCCATACTTCAGGCTCTGTCGGACGACCACGCATCAGCATACGGAAGATTGCACCCGCAGATTCGGTAGGGAAGTTACGGTCTTCACGACGCAGCAGCACACCGAGGTTGGTGTTGATGTACTTGTTTACCTTGGCATCAAGGTTCACGCGCATGTTGTACTGCTTGTAGAAGGTAGCCGAGTTTTTGTAGTAAGCGTCCTGGTTGATATAGCCCAGAGAAGCCATGTAGCGTACGTTTTCGTTACCACCTGACATCTGCACATTGTGGCGGTCCTGAGGAGACCATGTTTTGAACGCATCGCCAAACCAGTCTGTGTCAGGATATCCCCATGGATCAACACCGCTTGCGTGCTTGGCAATAGCGTCGGGGCTATAGTTGGCACTCAGGGTACCGATGCCGGGAGTCGGGGAGTCATAGACACCTGTTGCCTTGATCGCAGCCGAAGCAGCACCCCACTCATCTACCGGAATAGACTTGTAGATCGGAAGTTCGTTCATGATGTTGGCATACTCCACAGCGCTCGACATAGAAGGAATGCGGGTCGGCTGAGACCAGCCTTTGTTGAAGCTGTAGGTAATCGAAGGCTTACCGGATTTGCCACGCTTGGTGGTAATCAGGATCGCGCCGTTAGCTGCACGTGCGCCATAGATAGCGGCAGATGCATCTTTCAGTACGGAGATAGACTCGATGTCCTGCGGAGCGAGACGGCCAAGGCCACCATCACGGTCAGGAATACCGTCAATAACCACCAGCGGGCTGCTGTTTCCCAGCGTGTTGATACCGCGGATGTTGATGGTAGCACCATCATATCCAGGTTCGCCGCTGGTCTGGATCACCACCACACCGGGGATACGTCCGGAGAGGGAGTTGGAGAGGTCCACCGCAGGAGAACGTACAAGGTCTGCACCGTTTACACCGGCCACAGCACCTGTTACTGTTACTTTCTTTTGCGAACCGTAGGCTACCACAACCACTTCGTCCATGGTAGAGGCACCTTCTTCCAGCGTGACGCTGACAGAAGTACGTCCATCCAGGCTTACCTGCTGGGTCTGGTATCCGATATACGAAATGGAGAGCGTGGTGCTTCCATCAGGTACATCAATGTTAAATTCTCCTCTTTCGTTGGTAAGCGTACCGATCTGGGTGCCAGACACGACTACAGATGCACCTGTGAGAGGCACTGCGTCTTTGTCAACTACGGTACCGTTTACACGGCGGGATTGGGAGAAGCCAAGTTGCACGAGGAGCATAAAACACATGCTCATCACGAGTGTTCGCCAACCTGGTCTGTGAATAAAATTGAGTGAAGAAGGTCTGCTTCTGCTCATAGGCTTGGAGTTTAGTAGTTAGTAGTTTTATAGAGACCATACGATATTACTACAAAATTCGATTCCGCGCAAAATGAATTAGCCTTTCACATGCGAAAAAATCTATATGGGGGGTCAAAACAAGACCTTCCATCGCATGAAAACCATTGCACATCTTTGCGCAGCCTGAACTTTTCCGCGACGCAAGGGTTACATCAGGTGGCCAGTTGACCTGAAAGTGCGACAAGCCGGATCAGTGAAAAGTTGAATGCGGCTCAAAAGCCGCCTCCCACAGGCGCATCCTTCAGCTTGTCGTACCAGTTGAATTTCAGGATGAGGGTCGTACCCGCAATCACGGCAGCGCAGATGGCCAGGGCCTGAAAGTCTTTGATCACAAGATAAATGCCTGCGGCGGTAAGGGCCGTTTGCCAGATCATCCCCACCACCACATTTACCATGTCGCGTCCAAAGTCGCGGTTGGCCTGAAGGTCAGGATATTGGAGCAGGAGCTTGTCGTGAACCGGCTTCCAGAAACCCCAGGGACGCACGCGGCGGTAAAACTCCATCAGTACGGCATCGTCGTCGGGAGGTGTCAGCAGGGTCGCAATCACGCAGCCCAGCAGCGAAATGACCAGAATCAGCGGAAAGGTATAAAGCTCCGGTGTGCCTTCAGGCAATAAGATGGAGAGAATGATCGCCGAGACAATGCCCGTCAGCATTCCCCAGAAGTATCCGTAGGAGTTAAAGCGCCACCAGTACCACTTGAGCATGTTGGAAGCCGTGTAGCCGCCATAGAGCGCCGCCACAATCCACTGCACCACATCGTTGAGCGAATCGGTTACGAAGCCGAAGGCTGTGCCCACAATCACCACCAGCACCGAAGCGAGGTAGCTCATGCGCACATATACTTTGTCGGGCGCGTCGGGGCGGATGTAACGTTTGTAAATGTCATTGACCAGGTAGGCAGGGGCAGCGTTGACGGTAGCAGCGTAAGTGGACATAAAAGCCGCCAGCAGACCCGCAATGAGCAGACCCAGCACTCCCTGGGGGATAAAGTTTTTCATGGCAAAAGGCAGGATCAGCTCAAAATCCACCTTATCGCCCATCGCATTGAGATCTTTGCTGAAAAACACCAGCGCCAGCACGCCCAGACCTGTAATCAGCATATAGCGGGGAATCAGCAGCACCACATTCACAAAGCCGCTCATTTTGGCTGCCTCGATGGGTGTTTTGGCCGAAAGTACCCGCTGCATATCGTAGTTCGGGGCCGGGCCTGCCATACTTTGAAGCCAGCCTTTAAAAAGCATCATCATCCAGAATGCGCCGAAGATCGTCCAGCCGTCTTTTTCAATTTTGGCCTGGGCAGCGGGCATCAGGTTGCTCCAGTCCACTTCGAGCTTCCATTGAAAGAACAGATTGCTCCAGCCTTCAGGCACAGCAGCCTTCAGCATCTCGGGCGAAACCTCCATCATGGCGATGATTCCTACAGCGAGACAGGCAATGGTCATGATGATAAACTGGAGCACCTCTGTAAATACCACACTGAACATACCACCTTTCACTACATATAAGGTGGTAATCGCCGTAACGATCAGGCCGTAGAGGTTGGCATTCCACACAGGATCGGGCGAAAGCTGCCAGGGGAGAAAACTTGCGGTAAATTTGCCGATCCCGATAAATCCATAGGCCAGAAATCCGATCACATTCATAATGGCAAAAATCACCACAATGATGTGAGACAGATTGGACCCCGGAGTTTTACCAAAGCGGAAGGTGATCCACTCGGCCCCGGTCATCACCCCTGAGCGGCGCAGCCAGACCGAGAGAAACACCATCATAAATATCTGGTTGAACACCGGCCAGAGCCAGGGCACCCAGACACTCTTTAACCCATAGACAAAAAGCAGATAGACCATCCACATCGTTCCGCTGATGTCGAACATGCCCGAGGCATTGGAAAGTCCCAGCAAAGGCCAGGAAATGGTATTGCCGCCCAGAAAATAGCTGTCCATGTCTTTGGAGGCCCGGCGGGAAATCCAGAATCCGATGAATACCGTCAATCCGATATACAGCAGAACAATTGCAATGTCTAAGCCCTGGAGAATCATTTGGATAAGGTAAGTAGTAGTGGCAGGCTAAAATTGGAGATTATTTCCGGATAATCGAAATATAAGCCCGCAAAAAAATATCAGGCGCAGCTGCACAGGGTCTTATTTTTTGCGGTATTTCTTCAGCACAGAGCTGTCGCCATCAATCCCGGCAGGAAGGCTAAGTCCCAGAATGCCAGCGACATAGGGATACACATGCACATTTTCAAAGGGCGGGATCGCCTTGCCTTTGCCTTTGATCTGGGGGCCTTTGGCCACAAACAGCGCGCCCATCGAAGGCGTTACAGTCGCGTCAAATCCATGCGCGCCGGGGCTGGGCGTATATCCGGCACCGCCAAAGACCGCAGGCGCATCGCTGATCAGAACCAGTTCGCCAATGCGCTCGCTCTGGCTAAAGTGCAGATGTGCAGGCACTTCCGATTTGCGATACACATGAAAACGATCCTCTTTCTTTTTGATTTCGGCATAGACCCGCTCCACTTCCGCCGAATCTTTGCTGTAGAGCATCCACATATTGCCACCTTTTACCACCTGTGTGCTGCCAAAATCCAGCTTTGAGATGTCGATGGGGTTTTGGGTGTCGATCCGCTCCATGCCGTGGTCAGATACCACAATCAGGTTCACCGACAGGCCCGTAGCGGTGATATTGCGGTCGAGTACGCCGATCAGGCTGTCAATTTCCTGCACAGCGGCATAGGTCTCAGGCGTTTCGGGACCAAATTCATGCCCCTGATGATCCACAATGGAGAAATAGAGGGTGATCATATGGGGCCGGATGCTGTCGGGCAGGGCCAGCCATGCCGAAATCTGGCTTACCCGCTCGGCATTGGGGGTCTTTTCGCTGTATTTATAGTACCAGGTAGGGCGCATATTGCCAATGGCCGACTCGGAGCCTACCCAATAGTAGCAGGCGGAGCGCATTCCCTGCTGTTCGGCCAGGTTCCAGAGGGGTGTGCCGCTG
>RDXT01000586.1 GCA_004292985.1 Bacteroidota bacterium | reverse complement strand
CCAGCTCGAACAACTGCCCAACGTGGACTTCTGGCAGGATATGGTCGTGGGGCTTAAGGTAACAGACGGACGGGTGCGGGGTGTATATACCCAGCTGGGCATGGAAATTCCGGGTAAAGCCGTCGTCTTGACCAATGGCACCTTTTTGAATGGACTGATCCATATTGGCGAAAAAAACTTTGGCGGCGGACGCACCGGAGAGCGCGCCGCGACCGGACTCACAGCCCAGCTCGAATCCTTAGGTTTCGAAAGTGGACGCATGAAAACCGGTACCCCGCCCCGCATAGATGGCCGCAGCATCAACTGGAAAATCCTGGAAGAGCAGCCCGGCGATGAAATACCCGGAAAGTTTTCCTACGAAGATACACCCGCACTTACCCGTCAGCTTCCCTGCTATATCACCTACACCAACGAGCGGACCCACGAATACCTCAAAGAAGGCTTCGACCGCTCCCCGATGTTTAATGGCAGAATCCAGGGACGCGGCCCCCGCTATTGTCCCTCGATCGAAGACAAAATCAACCGTTTTGCGGATAAAGAAAGACACCAGATTTTTCTCGAACCCGAAGGCTGGGATACGGTCGAGGTATATGTAAATGGATTTTCGTCCTCTCTGCCCGAAGATGTGCAGTTCAAAGCCCTGCGGAGTATCGCCGGCCTGGAAAATGCACGGATGTTCCGCCCGGGCTACGCCGTGGAGTACGACTATTTCCCGCCGACCCAGCTCGATCTTTCGCTCGAAACCCGGCATGTCAGCCACCTCTATTTCGCCGGGCAGATCAACGGAACCACCGGATACGAAGAGGCCGCCGCCCAGGGACTGATGGCGGGTATCAATGCCGCCCTGAAACTCAAAGGCGAAGACCCGCTCATTCTCAAACGCGACGAAGCCTATATCGGCGTGCTGATAGATGACCTCGTGAACAAAGGCACAGAGGAACCCTACCGCATGTTCACCTCCCGGGCAGAGTACCGCATTTTGCTCCGGCAGGACAACGCCGACTTCCGGCTCACCGAAGCGGGACATGCAATCGGTCTGGCCTCCGAGGGCCGCTACCAGCGTATGCTCGACAAAAAGGCTTCGGTCAAAACCGTCTTGCAAGCCTTCGCCGAAGTTTCTGTTTCGCCTGAAGAAATCAACCCATACCTCGAATCCATAGGCAGCGCACCCGTCCGGCAAAAGATGAAAGCCGTTCATGTGCTCGTTCGCCCCGACGTGACACTTTCTCAGATGCTCGCGCACACCCCGGCGCTTCAGGAAGAGATCGGATCTGTGGGAGGGGAAATTCTGGAGCAGGCCGAAATCCAAATGAAGTATGCGGGCTACATCCGGAAGGAGCAGGAGATGGCTGACAAAATGATGCGACTCGACGAAGTTATGATTCCTGAAAACTTCGACTTTTCGATCTTAAAATCCTTGTCCACCGAGAGCCGCGAAAAGCTCCACCAGACCCGACCCCGCAACCTTGGACAAGCCTCCCGGATCAGTGGGGTTTCGCCCTCCGACATATCGGTTCTGATGGTGTACATGGGACGCTGAAAATGGCGCTGAGAATCGCGTGAAATTCTGCTGCCCGGCCCGTGGGGAGGAATAAAACAAAGAAAGCGGCAAAGTCGAATTTTATGATTTTTAATTTTTATGTAAGTAGTTGAAATACAGCGCGTTACTCGTGTAATTTTTTTACGATAAAATAAGAGCTTTCCCGGCTTCTCGTGTAAGGTGAGCAGAAAATGAGACTTTGCTTGTCTTCGGAGGAAAAATGAAGCTAACTTGCCCAAAAATTTGTATGACTCCGACCCTTCGCCACACCGTATGCCCGGTCTGCCATAGCGACAAAATTCAGAGCCGTTTTTCCGCGCTGGACTATACCGTTACCCAAACTACATTTGAGATTTGGGACTGCCAGTCCTGCAGCGCTTCTTTCACCCAGGACATTCCGACGGAAGAAGAGGTAGGTCGCTACTACCAATCATCGGAATATATTTCGCACTCCAATACCCGGCAGGGTCTCATCGCAAAATTATACCAGGCGGCTCGCGCATATACCCGCCGGGCCAAGCGGAATATGATCGAGGGATTTCGCTCAGGTGCAAAAGGAAACATATTGGACATCGGTTGTGGCACCGGAGAGTTTTTGTCGGAGATGAAAGACGGAGGCTGGAAAACCCTGGGACTGGAGCCGGATCCGGGTGCGCGCGCCCAGGCCCTGAGTACCCACCAGCTGGAGGTGCTGCCATCGGCACATCTGTTCCAGTTGCAGGATGCCCGCTTCGATGTGATTACCATGTGGCATGTGCTGGAGCATGTGCACCAGCTTCATCAATATCTCGACACCATTCACCAGCACCTCCATGCGGATGGCAGCCTCTGGATTGCCGTACCTAATCATACCTCTGCTGATGCCGCGCACTACGGAGCAGCCTGGGCGGCCTGGGATGTTCCACGACATTTATATCATTTTTCGCCGCTGTCCATGAAGCAACTCTTGCAGCGTCATGGCTTCCGGCTGGAGCAGGTGCGGCCCATGCACCTCGATGCCTTTTATGTGAGCCTGCTGAGCGAGAAATATATGCACAAACGCCCGCGGTGGATTTCCGCAGGCGTTCAGGGAGCGCTTTCGATGTTGCGCGCATTTGGCGACAAAGAAAGATGCAGTTCCGTACTTTATATCGCGCGACCCATTCAGGCGGCGGCCACTTCGGCTAACTGAACCGGGCGAAGTTTCCAGCGCTTGCGGATGTCTTTGGCGAACAGCGAAGGATTACCCAGGTAGATCCGCGCAGCCACGTCGAGCGCCTGCTGGTGCAGGTCGGTGCGGCGGCTTTCGATCCAGGTTTTCAGCTTTTCGCGGGCAGTACCCTGAGCCGGGCTTGATACTTCGAACTGGTCGAGGCGCTCCTGTAGCACCGCCAGGTCGTGATCTGTGCCCAGCGATTCGGAGAGCTGGCGCAGCTCCTGGGTATAAACAGACATGATGGCGGGCCAGGCATCGGTAAGCAGTGTGGTCTGGTACCAGAGGTCTTTTACCCGCTTGCGCCATTGGTGCATCTGATGCGTTTCAGATTCGCGGAAGGCCTTGCTCATCGCTTTTTTTCCAAGGCGGAACGTACGCTCGATTCCTTTGTCAAACGCATTTTTACGTTTTAACTTCAGGGTTTCGAGTCTTTCGCGGACCGCCTGCACTTCGGTCTGAACCAGAGCAAGCAAACCCTCGGGGCCGTAGAGCGACTCCCGCGATTGAGCGAGGCGGGTCGCAACATCCTCGCGGACCAGCCCCAGCGTTTTGATCACCTGCTTGTCTTTTTGCTCCGCCTGAATCTGGGTCAGGGTGTCGAACATCGCCTTCAGATCGCGAATTTCGGAGAGGCGTCTGCCACAGTTGCGCAGCGCTTTGTTTTCGCGGTTAAACGTGGAACCGGGTATCTCGTCAGAGATCAGCCGAAGAGTCGCCCGCATTCTTTTGATGCTCTTGCGCGACTCGTGTATAGAAACGTCCGGGTCGGAGGTGTCAGCCAGGCGGGTGAGAATATTGTCACTTTCTTCGAGCAGTATCCTTCGGACACCGTCGGAGAAAGATTCTCCTTGTGAAATTTGAAAACTCATGGTGAAAGGGATTTGACCAGAATTATAAGATAAGTTCTGTAAATATAACCCCAATGTTATCAAATTGTAAATTTTTATATGACCTGCGCTGCAAACAGGCCCTGCGCTGCGCCTACAGCCAATAATTTTTCGACAGCATCGCGGCCTGATGTACCCAGAGACAGCGAAAATTCATTGACATACAGATCAATATGCGCCTGCATTACTTCGGGTTCCATTTCCTGGGCATGCATCTGCACAAAGGGCCGGCTTGCCTGCGGGTGGTCAAAAGCATATTGCACACTGGCGCGCATCTGCGCTTCGAGCATCGAAACCAGCGGAGCGCCGAGCGACTTGTGAGCGACGATGGCCCCGAGCGGAATCGGCAGGCCGGTTTGCTGCTCCCAGTAAGCACCCAGGTCGCAGATCGCTTGGAGGCCGAGGTTTTGGTAGGTAAAGCGGTTTTCGTGAATGATCACCCCGGCATCCACCTCGCCCGAAAGAATCGCAGGCATAACCTCATGAAAAATCATCTCCTTTCGGTTTTGGATATCCGGGGCATAATAGGAGAGCAGCAGGTTGGCAGTCGTATTTTTTCCGGGAATGGCCACTATCAGATTTCCGTCGGCAATTTCACGGGCAGTGAGCGGACGTTTTGAGATCAGGAGCGGACCGCAGTTGTGACCCAGCGCGCTGCCTGCATCGAGGAGCGTATAGCGGTTGCGGACCTGGCCATAGGTGTTGTAGGAGATTTTCACCATGTCCAGCTCTCCGGCGAGGGCTTTTTGGTTCAGGTGAAAAATATCGCCCATATATACCTCATAGTCAATTCCTTGCGTGTCTATACGTCCATGCACGAGGGCATCGAACATAAAGGTATCATTGGGGCAGGTGCTGAATCCAAGCCGGATTTTCATTTGGCAACGATTGGTAATGGATATATACGGATCGCAGCGCAAAAGTATGCAGGGAGAGAGAAAGGCACAAACCTGTTTTGACGAATCCGGATAAAACAAATATAAATGCAACTTTTTCGTTGAATATTCAGTAAAAAGAGATAGATTTGCCCTGTGACCCTAACCCTCATATGGTGCAATTGGAACCCTTCCCAAATGCCAGCAGCGAAGCCGTTGCGCAGTTTCTGTCGGAGTTTCACCGGCAGAAAGCGGAAGAGGGACTTGTGTTTTATGAGCGGGCAAAAAACACACAGGCACTGCTCGACCTTGAGATCAGTGCACGTGAGCGGGACGAAGTGATAGAGCGGCTGGAGGTGAGCGACTTTTACAAAGGCCCCCGTCCGGACAAAGTGCTGATCGGCGCGGAGTTCTGGGAGTTTGGCAAAAAAGTAAAGGGGGTAGATGTGTACATCAAAATCTCCCTCGGATTTCCGGGTCGCTCTGCTGCCTGCCTGTCCTTTCACCCGGCGGAGCGAAAAATCAAACACCCTTACAGATAAACCTTTAACCACATACGTTTACCCTCAATATCCCTTCCCACATGACTCCCAACAAAAGTCCTTTCACCGGCGGTGAGGTCCTGCTTGTCCAGGAGTGGGTCGAACGTGCCTTTCGCAAGGAGGCTTTCGGCATCTGGGAGCATTATTACGTATGTAAAGACACGGGCCGCGATTTCAGCAACCAGGACCTCGATGAGCTGAATGTGCAGCAGGTCTATAACCTCTATCGCAGCCGGCACCATATTCCTTTTCCTGATGAAATCCGACACATCCGCGAGCAGTATGGACTCTCGGCAGCCAAAATGTCGGAGTTGCTCGATCTGGGTACCAACAGCTACCGCCTCTATGAAAGTGGCGAGATGCCGAGCCTGGCCAATGCACGCCTTGTTCGTCTGGCGGCAGACCCCGAGCAGTTTCGCATTGTGCTTGAAGAAAACCGCAGCCTCTTTTCAGATGCCCAGTATAAAAAAGTGATGGGTCGCACCGAGGCGCTGCTGATCAAAGATAAACTCACCGATATTTTTGCCTACCTCTGGAATTTTCACCCCGAAGCCAATGAGTTTACCGGTTTCGTAAAGCCTGACTTTCAGAAGGTCGCCCAGTTTGTGCTGTTTTTTGCCCAGGAAGCTCGGCCACTCAAAACGAGGATGAACAAGCTCCTTTTTTACTGCGATTTTCTTCATTTCAAACGGACAGGCTTTTCCATCTCCGGCTGCAACTACCGGGCGATTCCTTTTGGACCTGTGCCCTCCCATTTTCATGAATTGTTTGGCATTCTCGAAGCGGAAAAGTACATCAGCATCGAGCAGGAGTTGTTTGAGCACGGGACCATCGGGGAGCGTTTTGCCGCCGCACAAAATTTTAAGCCGGAATTATTTACCGAAAAAGAACTGGCCCACATGCGCGAGATCGTAGCCAGTTTTCAGGACATCCGCACCCAGAAACTGATCGAGATCAGCCACGATGAAAAAGGCTGGGCCGAAAACCAGCAGTCCCGCAGCCTCATCAGCTACCAGCAGTATGCCTTTCACCTGAAGGGAATCTAAGCTACGAGGGTCAGCGCCGCAAGGTATTCATAATGAGGCCCTTCCATCAGCAGCTCACAGGTATAGCCTGCTGCCAGGGCATGACGCCGGAGGCGGGTATAGTCCACAAACAGCCATTTAAAAGGAGTGCCGCTGATCCCCGCGTAGCTCATGGTATAAGTGACGACGCCGTAATATTCTCCGCTATCGGGAGCAGGCAGACCGGCCTCCCGGTAGATAAAAATCAGGTCGGAAGAGTCGAGCAAAATCCGGCCACCGGGTGCCAGCAGGCGTTTGGCGGCAATCAGAAAAGAATTAAGCCCATCGAGATCACCCACAAGGCCGATTCCATTCATCATGAGCAGAATCGTGTCGTAGGAACTTTGGGGCAGGGAAAAGAGATCTCCGGCAAGCACATCTTTGATCCCCCGCATGCGCATCACCTCTGTGGCCTGAAGCGAAACGTCGAGCGCCGTTACCTGATAACCCCGGCTTTGTAAAACCAGGCTGTGGCTCCCCGCTCCGGCCCCTGCATCCAGCACATGGCCTTTGCATTCATCCAGCGCCCTTTTCTCCCAATCGGGCATTTCATCCAGTCCGCGAAAAAGATAATAGGCGGGCAGCACATCGTCCACCGCACGGTCCGAAGCCACCTTAATGGCCGCCCTTTGTTTGCCTTCGTAATAGTCTTTGATCGCAGCGCCGAGGGGGTCCTGTTCGCGGGGGAGAATCATGGCTGTCAGATTAATTTTTACGATTTACCAGCCATAAGCCTACGAGGATCAACAACATGCCGATGACCTGGCGGAAATTGAAACTTTCCTTGTCGAGCAGCCCCCAGCCTACCGCCACAATCGGAATGACATAGGTAACAGAGGCAGCCAGCACCGGGTCACCCTGCTGGATCAGGCGGTAAAACAGCACCAGCGCCAGCGCTGTGCCCACCGCACCCAGAATCATTACATAGCCCAGCGAAGCCCAGGCCTCCGGATCGGTATTCATGACCTCGCCGATATGCGAAAACCCAAAGAGGTAAATCGAATAGGGAATGCTGACCATCAGGAGTGCCAGACCCGGAACCACCGTCGCAGGCTGCTCGCTGAGGTAGGTTTTGGTCACAATGGTACTCAGTCCGTAGCCGATGGTCGAGAAAACGATGATCAGGGAATAAAACGCCTGGCTGAAAATATCCGTTTGCCCGTCTGCGGAGAGCATGAGCATCAATGCCCCGCCGAATCCGAATCCGATACCGGCCAGCTGGCGGCTGCTGAAGGGTCTGCGAAAAAACAAAGCCCCCAGCACCAGCACAAACAGCGGGCTGAGCGAATTGAGAATGCCTGCACCTGCACTGCTGATCCGGGTTTCGGCCAGCGGGAAAAAGAAAGCCGGAAGTCCATTGCCAAAAATGCCCACCACTGCCACGGCGATCCACTCCTTTCGGGTTAGGGGCCGGTAATTGCGGATTACAAACGGTAGCAGGATCACTGCGGCGACTGTCATGCGGATGGCAGCGATCTGAAGCGGAGAAAAAGCTTCGAGGCCCCGCTTCATCAGGATAAACGAACTTCCCCAGACGAGTGCGAGAAAGGCGAACAGAAGCCAGAAAGTCAGAAGTTGCGACGCGCGCATAAAGGTTGGATCAGCGTTTTTTACGGAAAAATTCCTGCATAAGCCCCGCGCACTCAGCCTCCATCACACCCGAACTGAGTTCTGTCCGGGGATGAAGCAAACTGGGGCTGTATCGGGTAAATCCGGATTTGGGTTCAGGGGCGGCATAAACCACCCGCGCAAACTGTGCCCAGCGAAGGGCGCCGGCACACATGGGACAGGGTTCGATGGTAACAAACAGCGTGCAGTCGCTGAGGTACTTGCTGTTGAGGTGTTCGCAGGCGGCGGTGATAGCCAGGATTTCGGCATGTGCAGTGGGGTCCTGGAGGCGCTCGGTCTGGTTATACCCTTTTCCGATGATCCGCAGATTACTTACCACCACAGCCCCGATCGGGGTTTCTTCTTCTTCAAAAGCGCGCTCTGCCATCCGGAAGGCCTGTCGCATGAAGTGTTCGTCTGTCTGTATGGTGAGCATTATTCGAGTTGTAACAGCTCTTCGTAAAGGCGTGCCATTGGCAGGCCCATGACATTGTAATAATCGCCTTCGATGCGGGAAATACCTACGAGGCCGATCCATTCCTGGATACCATAGGCACCTGCTTTGTCGAAGGGCTTATATTCGTTGATATAATGAGCGATTTCCGGCTCGCGCAGTTTGCGAAAGGTCACCAGGGTTTCTTCGGCGAAGCTACGCAGGCGACCTTTGTAAAAAAGCGTAACCCCCGTAAACACACTGTGGGTTCTGGCGGAGAGTTTTCGCAGAAAGGCGGCGGCTTCTTCGGCATCGGCGGGTTTGGCCAGCATCTGGTCGTCGAG
>RDXT01000876.1 GCA_004292985.1 Bacteroidota bacterium | reverse complement strand
CTGATCCTGGAAGAGCGCATGGGCAGCATTCGCTATATCTCAGCGTTTCGTCCGATTTCGGGGGCCAATGGATATCCGATTGGCTACCTCAACATTCCGTACCTGGGCAGGCAGGACCAGCTCGAAGATCAGGTAATCAACTTCCTGGCCTATCTGGCGAATATTTACCTGGTGGTGTTTCTGCTGATCAATATTGTGGCGGTGGCTATTTCGGGCACCATTACCCGCCCGCTGACCATGATCCAGCAACGCATCTCTGCCACCAGCCTGGGTAGCAAAAACGAGCCCATCCGCTATGAAGCCCGCGACGAAATCGGCGCGATTGTAACGGCCTATAACCAGATGGTGGAGCAGATTTCGGAGTCTGAAAACCAACTGAAGCAAACCCAGCGGGAGCTTGCATGGCGGCAAATGGCGCGTCAGGTGGCGCACGAAATCAAAAATCCGCTCACGCCCATGCGCCTCAACATCCAGCACCTCACCCGTGCCTGGAATGAGCAGACACCCCGCCTGGAGAAAATGTTCCCCAACGTGATGAAAACCCTGCTTTCGCAGATTGATTCGCTGGTGCGCATTGCCAACTCCTTCTCCGAATTTGCCAAAATGCCCGAACCTGTCAAGACCCGGGTGAACCTCAATGAGGTACTGCTCGAAGTGATAGACCTCTATTCGCAGTCCGAAGAGGCGATCTGGCTCACCAATATTCCCCAGGACGAATTCTGGATATTTACCGACCGCGACCAGATTTCCCGCTGCTTCAACAACATCATCAAAAATGCGCTCCAGGCCATCGAAGGCAATGGCATCATCAATATTTCGATGCGCAGCCAGGGAGACCGGGCGCGGGTGGAGATCAAGGACAATGGCAAAGGGATTCCCGAAGAGATACAGGCGCGGGTGTTTGAACCCAGCTTCTCGACCAAAACATCGGGCATGGGACTGGGACTGGCCATTGTAAAACGGATTGTCGAAAACAGCGGAGGAGCGATCTGGTTCCAGAGCCGCAGCGGCGAAGGCACCACTTTCTTTGTAGAACTTCCTGCAGCGGGTGTCGAAATCAGGAGCAAAGAACCGGAGAAAACGACCGTACCTATCAGCGCCGGATGATGAAAAGGCCTGCTGCATGGCTGCTGTATGCGCTGCTGGGACTCAGCGTTGCGCAGGCACAAACCCTGTGGCAGGATACCCTTCGCGGGCAGGCGGGCGATACGATACGCCTGAGCCATCGTCTGATTGCCCCCCTGAGCGATACCCTCCGCGATGCGCAGGGCAACATCATCGGGCGCGAAGCCTATACACTCGATCCCTTTGCCGGGTGGATACTCATTCACTCCGCCTCAGACGATACCGTCTTCCGGATCAGGTACCGCTTTTTTCCGGGTGAAAAAATTTCCCTGCGTACCTATGAGCCACCCCGCGATACAGGCCGCACGGAACTGCCCACAGACTATATCGAAGAACTCGCTGCCCGGCCCGAAAGCGATGCCTTCTGGGAAGACAGCGAAGGAATCAGCAAAAGCGGCAGCCTCACACGCGGCATCACCGGAGGGAATAACCGGAGCCTATCGGTCAACAGCGGCCTGCGCCTGCAACTCGAAGGCGACCTCGGCGACGGACTCACCATTACGGGGAACATTACCGATGAAAATGTGCCCCTCCAGCCCGATGGCTCCACCCAGCAGCTCAGCGACTTTGACCGCATATTTATCCGCCTGGCAAAAGGTCCTCTCTCCGTGACCATCGGCGACTATGAAGCCGAGCAGAAACAAAGCCGCTTTGCCAGCTACTACCGCAACGTGCAGGGCCTGAAACTGGGCTATAAGACCCAAAACAGCGACATCAGCGTGAGCGGGGCCGTAGCCAAGGGAAAATTTCACAGCAACTCCTTTCCCGGCCTCGACGGGGTAGCGGGCCCCTACCGCCTTACAGGCCGAAATGGCGAGCGCTTTTTTATTGTACTGGCGGGCAGCGAGCGGGTCTATCTCAATGGTAAACTGATGCAGCGGGGAGAAAACCTCGATTATATCATCAACTACAATACCGCCGAAGTTACCTTCACCTCGCGCCATGTGATCACCAACGTCACCCGGATTGTAATTGACTTTGAATACAACGACCGCTATTTCAACCGCTCCCTGCTGCTGGTCAATGCCGGGCAGAAAGTCGCCGGGGGCAAGGTGCAGCTTCGTTTTACATACGCCCGCGACGGCGACAATCCCAATGCGCCCTTCGACGACCCGGAGGCCTATAATGCCATCCGCGACTCGCTCCGGGCAGCGGGCGACGATCCCCGG
>RDXT01000585.1 GCA_004292985.1 Bacteroidota bacterium | reverse complement strand
CTACGCTTAAATTAAATCTCCCCTCTTCCGAAGGAAAAACAAAATAATATCGTCTAACTGATTAAAGTCAAGATAATGGATACCCCTGATGATTTTCATTTACTGCGGCAGATTGAACGGGTGGAAGTGCCGCCCTATCTGCTAAGCCGGATTGAAGCGAAAATTCAGTCCGGACGGCGCGAGTATTTTCCCAGAACCTGGGCCATAGCGGCCAGTGTGGCCTTTTTACTGCTGCTGGGCTTTAATACCTTTGTGATCCTTTCTCAGGTGAATGGTCCCAAAGGGGAAGCTGCCGGAGTGGAGCAGATGGCCGAGGCTATGCACCTGCGTGCTTCAAACCAGTTGTATCATGAGTAAAACGCGGTTTCTGGTGATTGCGGTACTGGTTCTTGTGGCGTTGAATGTCGCCACCCTCGTCACGGTTGTGCTCCTGCGGCCCTCCGGCCCTCCACGCGGCATGAAAATGCGGACAGAACCCCGCACGGTGATTATTGAAAAACTGGCGCTCGACCCGCAGCAGGTAGCCCTGTATGATGGACTTGTGCGGCAACACCGGGTGGCGATCCGCGAAAAGGAAGGCGCCCTTAGCCAGTGCGAAATGGCTCTGTATCAGCTCCTTAAAGTAGACGATCCCTCCCGCAGGGACTCTCTGACCCGCAGGATCGGCGATATCCACGAGGAGATCGCAGAGGTACACTACGCGCATTTTGCGGAGCTGAAAAAACTCTGCCGCGAAGAGCAACTCCCGGCTTTCGAAGCGCTGGCCACCAACCTGTCGCAACTCTTTGCAGCGCCCAGCCCTCCCCCACCCCCCAGATAAAACCTATGCAGAGCCTCATTTTTCTCTGGATATGCCGGAGCGTAGCAGTGCCCCCGGCAGCAGAAAAGGAAATCCACATCCGCTTCCGGCCTGTGTTTCAGGAGCAGACCCTTGTGCTGGGGCAGTCCTATGAACTGAAGGGGCAGCCAGTCCGGATCGAAACCTTGCGTTTTTATGTGAGCCAGATTGCGCTGATCCGCAAGGGCAAAACGGTGTGGCAGGAGGCAAACAGCTATCATCTGGTTGATCTGGCAGAAGATACGTCCTTGTTTTTCGGATTAACGCTGCCCTCAGCTATCAAATACGACAGCCTGCATTTTACCCTCGGCATAGACAGCCTCACGCATGTATCGGGCGCGATGGGCGGCGATCTCGACCCGTCCAAAGGCATGTACTGGGCCTGGCAATCGGGCTATATCAACTTCAAGCTCGAAGGCAGCAGCCCGCTGAGCACCGCGCGGGGGCACGGATTTCAGTACCATCTGGGGGGATATATGCCTCCCTATGCCAGTGCCCGAAGTATTTCGCTGCGCGTACCCAAAGCGGAGCAGTGGACGATCCGGGTGAATGTGGGGGATTTTCTGGCGCATACAGACCTCGCAGAGGCACATACCCTGATGTCGCCCGGTGCGCGGGCCAGTGCCTTGTCCGACCGGGCAGCGGCTATTTTTTCCTGCGATGAAAAATAAATACCTCCTTGCCTGCCTGCTCCCGCTGCTGGTACTCGTCGCAGCCAGATTGCCCTATGCGCCTGATCCTCTGCCCTTTAGATACCCTGAAGGCTGGCCTGCACCTGTCTATGCCTTTGACAAAAACCCCCTTACACGGGAGGGTGTGGCCCTGGGGCGGCGCTTGTTTTACGACCCGGTTCTTTCTGGCGACAGCAGCATTTCGTGCAGCAACTGCCACCTTTCTTATACCGCATTTACCCATGTGGACCACGCGCTGAGCCACGGCATCGGCGACAGCATCGGCCTGCGCAACTCCGCGACGCTGGTCAATCTGGCCTGGAGCCGCTCCTTTATGTGGGATGGCGCGGCCAACCACCTCGATGTGCAGGCCCTGGCTCCGATCAGCGACCCCGATGAGATGGGGGAGAACTTTGCCCATGTGGTGAAAAAAGTGCAGCGCTCGCGCGCATACCGGGGGCTGTTTTACCAGGCATTTGGAGACAGCAATGCCACCGGGCAGCACCTCTTGCAGGCCCTGGCGCAGTTTCAGCTCACTTTTGTCTCTGCCAATGCCCGATATGACCGGGTGATGCGCGGAGAGGCGGGCGCGGCCTTCAGCGAACAGGAGCAAAAAGGCTATGCCTTATTCCGCACCCACTGCGGGAGCTGCCACCAAGAGCCTCTGTTTACCAGCGGAGACTTTGCCCGGAATGGATTGCCTCCCGACTCCCTGCTGAAGGATATGGGGCGGATGCGCATTACCGGAAACCCGGAGGACTCGCTGAAATTTAAAATTCCAACCCTGCGCAACATCGAGTTTTCGTATCCCTACATGCACGATGGCCGTTTTAGCTCCCTTCAGCAGGTGCTGCGGCACTATGCGCAGCGCATTCCGCTAAGCCCTGACGAGCGCACGGACCTGATGGCGTTTTTGCTTACCCTGAGCGACAAGGAGTTTCTGTTTAACCCCAATTTATCCTATCCCCGAAAATAAAATCAGGGCAGGCGAAGGATCGGAGCAATTGTGTCGTCTAAGGGATGATACACCTAATCTATTCACGCAATGAGTGCAAGAGTTTCTGCCTTCGTCCTGGTTTTTCTCCTGATACACGCCGCCCATGCGCAGACCAACCCTGCCATTACTTCCTGGCTGATCAATACCACGGGGGTAAAAGGCTCCCATTACGTGCAGGGAAATTCTACCCTGATCCCGGACAACGATTCCGCCAACGTCAAAAAGGTCTATTATTCAGCCAATTACGCATATATCAAAGCCAATGGTGTGCCTGCATATCCGACAGGTCCCTTTATGGATGGCAACCCCAGTTTCACCACCAGTCAGAATGCCATTTTCCGCATTCCGCTCAATCCTACCCCCGACCCTACCCCCAGTTCAACCACCGGAGGCAATATCGGCACCTTTATCAATGGCGTAGCGCTGTTTGACTACCGCGATGGGGTGTCCTGGAACAACAATACCCAGGCCGAAGCCGGAGGCCCTTCGGGCGGAATGGGACAGGGCGTGTGGAACCGCGACGCCATTGTCGCCGAAAGAGCCGGATTTGACTGCGCAAAAGGCCACCCTGCGATGGGCAACTACCACCATCACCAGAATCCTTCGGCATTTAAACTGGATATGAATGTGCTTTCTACCATCTGCAACCTCTATGACGCGGAGGGCCTTTATGCCATAGACAGCAGCCAGCACTCGCCCCTGCTGGGATTTGCCGCCGACGGATACCCTATTTACGGGGCGTACGGATATAAAAATACCGATGGCAGCGGCGGCATTACCCGCATCAAATCGGGCTATCAGTTGCGCAACATCACCGTACGCACCCACTATGCCGATGGCACCAATGTCACCGATGGCCCCGCAGTGAGCGCAACCTATCCCCTCGGACGCTACCGTGAAGACTATGAGTACATTGCCCATGCTTCGGACCCCGATTACCTCGACGTGCACAATGGCCGTTTTTGCGTAACGCCGGAGTACCCCAATGGCATCTATGCCTACTTCTGCACCGTGGACCGCAACTGGAACTCCGCCTATCCCTATGTCGTGGGACCGACTTTTTATGGTAATACGGTCACGATCAAAGTCAATTCGATCAACGAGACGGTAACTGCTTATACAGGCACTTCCGCCATCGGCGATCCTGCCATCGGGCAACTCAACATTGTGGCCTTCCCCAATCCGGGGAGCGATTTTATTGCAGTTCAGATCTATGGTCTTTTGCGTGCGGATGCCGATGTATTGCTCTATGACCTGAATGGAAGGCTGGTACAGAGTGCCCAGCTTAAGCAAGGCAGCACGATCACCTATCTCGATACGCGGACGCTGTATAATGGCGCCTATGTTCTGCAGGTCCTCAGCGGCCAGTATGTGCATACGCAGAAGGTGTTGATTGCGAGGGAGTAGTGCTTATATTGCGGGAGTTTTGGAGGATTTGCAATTATCGGCGCTTCGACAAGCTCAGCGACCGGTAATTCTGTTCCCTGTTCCCTGAACCCTGCTCTATGATTTCCTTCATCATCTCCCAGGCAGAACGCAGCATCGGTGTGCCGATGGATTATCTTCGCAGCATCGCCCGTGGCTCCCGGAGTGCGTTCTGGAAGTTTATGCTCTTTATGCCGCTCTCCGGCCACCGGAAGCGCCTTCCCAAAGAGCTCTGGCATGCGGCCCGCATCGTCGTAACGCAGCACATGGACTGCGGTGCCTGCGTGCAGATTACGGTGAATATGGCCCTGCAGGAGGGGCTGCCCGCAGCATGGGTACGTGCGGTGCTCAACCGCAATGAGGCTACGCTGTCTCCCGAAGTCAAAACGGCGATGGACTATGCCGATGCCGTGGTGAAACAGGACGAACTGGCGGCCCTGCCCCTGCGCGAAGCCCTTCTGAAAGCCTATGGCGAAGCCGGGCTGGTAGATCTGGCGCTCGGCATTGCGGGCGCGCAGGTGTATCCTGTCACCAAACGTGCGCTGGGTCTGGCCGTGAGTTGCTCGAAAGTGGAGATTGTGGGGGTCTGAGGCAGACCAGTGTGACTAAAACGGGATTCGGGTCGGAGACCCTCACCAGCGAATGATGGTCGGAGACCCTCACCAGCGAATGATTGAACCCTGTTCCTTGTTCCCTGAAAACTGTACGTAAACCTCTTCTCCCTTTTCGAGTTAACACTTGGCTGTCCCCTGTGGCCTGCGTACCTTTGCGCGGGTTAATTTTTTACGGAGTGAAGAGTGAAGATATTTTAAAGCTGTACCTGCAACATCCGCTGCTGGCGGCGTTCGGAGAAAAAATCCGTTCGCTGGAGACGGGTAAATTCCATATCCGGGGTACGGCGGGCAGCCAGAATTCCTTTCTTGCCGCTGCGCTTTACCGCCTGACGCACCGCCCGATGGTGATCCTGCTCAGCGACCGTGAAGAAGCGCTGTATTTTCACGCCGACCTCAAGTCCCTGATGCCGCAAAAGGAGATCTTTCTTTTTCCGGCCTCCTACAAACGCCCCTACCAGGTCGAAGAGGTGGATAATGCCAATGTGCTGCACCGCGCTGAGGTATTAAACGAGCTTAACCACACCCGCACCGACCGCCAGATCATCGTTACCTTTGCCGAGGCGCTTAATGAAAAAGTGATCAACAAACGCTCCCTCATTAAGCATACGCTGGAGGTCAAAGAGAAAATGACCCTCGGCATGGAGTTTACCATCGAAAACCTGGAGGAGTACGGATTTGAGCGCACAGACTACGTAGTAGAGCCGGGACAATTTGCTGTAAGAGGAGGCATTATTGATGTTTTTTCATTTGCCCACGACCTTCCTTACCGGATTGAGTTTTTTGGCGACGAAATAGACAAAATCCGCACCTTTGACCCCGTTACACAGATCTCTGAAGGGGAGGTTTCTCACATTTCCCTCATTCCCAATATCCAGCGCAACCTCCTGACCGAAGAAAGGGTCTCTTTTCTCGAATATATCTCCCCCAAAACCCTGATTGTTACCCGGAACATCGAGTTTATCGAGGCAGATCTGGCGCGGACCTATGCCAAAACGGAGGACTACTACCTCAAGCTCATCGAAGACAGTGGCGGGGGCGCAGCAAGCCGGGAACCGCAGGAACTCTACCTGTCTGCGGCGCAGTTTATGAACGAACTGGAGCGTTTTCAGGTGCTGGAACTCACTTCGGCTCCGCATTTCCGCAAAGCCGACGATTCAGCCGAGTGGAAAGGATCTGCCCAGCCTGCCTTTCACAAGGAATTTCACCTCCTCGCCGAGCACCTCAAACACAATACCGAAAGCGGCCTGACCAATTACGTCAGCTCCGACAACGAAGCCCAGATCAAGCGCCTGAGTGAAATTTTTGAGGAAATAGACCACGAAGTTCATTTCACGGGCATCATCTCCGACTTTCACGAAGGCTTCCGCGACCCGCAGCTGAACCTGGCCTTTTACACCGACCACCAGATCTTCGATCGTTACCACCGCTTCAAGAGCAAAAGCAACACCCAGCGCTCGCAGGCACTGACCCTCAGGGAGTTACGCGAACTGAATCCGGGCGACTTCGTGGTGCACGTGCATCATGGTATCGGTAAATTTGCGGGCCTGCACACCATCGAAGTCGGCAATCACAAGCAGGAAGCCATCAAGATCATTTACAAAAACGGAGATGCGATTTTTGTGAATGTCAATACGCTCCACAAAGTCTCCAAATACACGGGCAAAGAAGGCGCGGAGCCTACCCTGAGCAAACTCGGCTCGCCGACCTGGTCCAAAACCAAGTCGCAGACCAAAAACCGCCTCAAGGAACTTGCCTTCGACCTCGTGGCGCTTTATGCCCGGCGCAAGGCCATTCCGGGCTTCGCTTTCAGCGCGGATACCTATCTCCAGCGCGAGTTAGAGGCCTCTTTTATGTATGAGGACACGCCCGACCAGGTAAAAACCACCCTCGAAGTGAAGGAAGACCTCGAAAAATCGCACCCGATGGACCGCCTGATCTGCGGCGATGTGGGCTTTGGAAAAACCGAAATTGCGATCCGGGCAGCCTTCAAAGCGGCGGTAGATGGCAAACAGACTGCCGTGCTGGTACCGACCACCATTCTCGCCATTCAGCACTTCAAAACCTTCAGCGCCCGCCTCAAGGAGTTTCCGGTAAAAGTGGATTATGTCAACCGGTTTAAATCGCCGCAAGACATCAAAAAGACCCTGGAGGCTGTGAAAGCGGGTAAAATAGATATTCTGATCGGCACACACCGCATCGTTTCGGACGACGTGCAGTTTAAAGACCTGGGCCTGCTCGTCATAGACGAAGAGCAGCGCTTTGGGGTAAATGTGAAGGACAAACTCAAGGCGATGCGGACGCACATAGACACGCTCACGCTCACCGCTACGCCGATCCCCCGGACGCTCGAATTTTCGCTGGCAGGCATCCGCGACCTGTCGGTGATCTCGACCCCTCCACCCAACCGCCAGCCCATCGAGACGGTGGTGATGAGTTTTGCGCCTGATACGCTCCGCGATGTAATGAGCTATGAGCTGAAGCGCGGCGGACAGGTGTTTTTTATTCACCCCCGCGTCAAAGACATCGAAGAAGTTGCCTCCTCCATCAAGCGTCTCGTGCCGGATGCCCGCATCGGGATCGGCCACGGCCAGATGACCGGACCCAAACTCGAAGAGGTGATGGTGAAGTTTATCGAAGGGGCTTTCGACATCCTCATCGCGACCAGCATCATCGAGTCGGGCCTCGACATCCCCAATGCTAACACGATCATTATCAACGAGTCCAACCGCTACGGACTCTCCGAGCTGCACCAGATGCGCGGGCGCGTGGGCCGCTCCAACCGCAAAGCGTTCTGCTACCTGCTGGCCCCTCCCGAAATTTCCCTCACCCAGGATGCCCGCAAGCGCCTCAAGGCGATGGAGGAGTTTTCGGACCTCGGCAGCGGCTTTCACATCGCCCTGCGCGACCTCGACATCCGGGGGGCAGGCGACCTTCTCGGCCCCGACCAGAGCGGATTTATCAATGAAATCGGCTACGACCTCTACCACCAGATCCTCGACGAGGCGGTGCGCGAGCTGAAAGAGGAGCATTTTGCCGACCTGTTTGCCGAAGAGATCAAAGAGCGGCAGAAAATTGTGGTGGAGGACTGTAAAATTGACCTCGACCTCGACATTCTGCTGCCCGAAACCTATGTGCCAAGCATCCCGGAGCGCCTGAAAATCTACCGCCGCATTGCAGGTGCCGAGTCCGAGCAGGAGCTGCGCGGCATCCAGCGCGAGCTGATAGACCGTTTTGGGCCGATGCCCAAGCCTGTTTTTGCCCTTTTCGACGCTACGCGCATCCGCGAGACCGCCCGCAAAAGCGGCATCGAGCGTGTGGCCCTCAAAGAGAACACCCTGCGCCTTTATTTCGTTTCGGAGCCGGAGTCGCCTTTTTATCTGTCCGAAGAGTTTGGCCGCGTGATCGAATACGTGCAGCTCTATTCTGCCAAAGTAAAACTCAACCAGACGCCCAAGTACCTCGCGCTGGTGTATCAGGGAGTGGAGGACACGAAGGAGGTGCTGCGCCGCGTGCGGGAGCTGCATGACTTTATGCATCAGGTGACGGAGGAAAAAGCCGGGGCGGAGTTTATGCCGTGATGTTGCTGTACCGGCGACTTTAGTCGCTATTTGAGGTTTGTTTCGGGGACCACTCACAAGCGGAACAAAGCTGAGTACAGCGACTAAAGTCGCCGCTACGTGAGCTGCAATCCTGTAAATCCCGTAAATCCTGTCCACATTCACCTCAAGCGAGGGAAAGCGACTAAAGTCGCCGGTCACCCCAGGCCCCTCTCCGGTCACCCAAACCCCCGCTTCGGTCAATCGCACTTGGGATATGAAGGTGCAAAGCCCTCTTTTGGAATATAAACCAAAAACGCTGTACCTCTCAATCCCTTTACCGATGAAAAAGCTCCCCGTATTCCTCCTTTTTTTATGTGCCATCGCCGTACATGCGCAGATTCCCGGCGACGAAT
>RDXT01000584.1 GCA_004292985.1 Bacteroidota bacterium | reverse complement strand
GTCCTGCCAGCTTCGCAATCAATCTGCGGGCTGACTTCGAAATACACCGGACGGGGCCCTTTGAAATCGCGGGTGTCCCATTTGATGTTTTTGACGATGTCAATCACCGAGCTTTTGATGCACTCATTTTTTCCCGTAAGGGTGCTCGCCGAGATAACATATCCCGACGGATCGAGGTCCACTTTCAGGTAGATACGATCTGTGCCGCAGCAGGTGGTTTTGGTTTCCAGCTCGGCATAGATATACCCTTTGACAGTGTTTTTGTTATTGTCAAAGATGAAGGTTTTGGTGTCAGCTACAAGCTTGGTGACATCCACTTCCTGGCCTCTTGCGGAGAGGGTGCTTAGGGCAATGAGTCCGAGGAGCAACGATCGGAACTTCATATAGATTAGGGTTTTGTATTGATTCAGTTACAGAATGAAATCCGGGTAAAAGATAGGACATTTCCGGCAGAATCAGGAATAATCCGGTCATTTATTCCCGAAAATCGAAATTATGATCCTCCTGCCGCCGCTGGCATCCGCAGTTTGAGCTTTACAGACCTGCCTGAACGTATGGGTAACGCGGGGGCGGGGGCTGGTGTTGCCTGCTCCGGGAAGGTACCGGATTCGCTGCGGATATAGTCGAGGGTGTCGAGGATTTCGTTGAGGGATTCCGAAGTTACAAGCTTCATTCTCAAGTCTTTAAAGTTCGGAATGTTTTTGAAATAGGCCGAATAATGGCGGCGCATTTCGCGGATGGCAGAGGCCTCGGCTTTCCAGGCTACAGACATCAGCAGGTGCCTGCGGGCCACATCTACCCGCTCCTGGAGCGAAGGCAGTGGCAGATGCTCTCCTGTCGCGAGGAAATGGCTGATCTGGCGAAAAACCCAGGGATTGCCAATCGAAGCCCGCCCGATCATAATGCCTTTGACAGAAGGGTAGCGCGTTTTCATGTCGAGCGCCTTTTCAGGGCTATCCACATCGCCGTTGCCAAAGATGGGAATCTCGATGTCGGGGTGCGAGGCGACTTTTTCTACCCAGGACCAGTCCGACTCGCCTTTGTACATCTGCTGGCGGGTCCGCGCATGAATGCTCAGGGCTTTGATGCCTGCATCCTGAAGGCGGAGGGCCACTTCTACAATACGGATCGTTTTTTCATCCCAGCCGAGGCGGGTTTTGACGGTCACGGGCAGATGGGTGGAGTTTACGATCTCTCTCGTAAGCCGCTCCATTTTATCTATGTCGAGCAGAATGCCCGCGCCCGCCCCTTTGCATGCCACCTTATTTACAGGGCAGCCGTAGTTAATGTCCAGAAACTCAGGCCCGGCCTGCTCCACGATCCGCGCACTCTCGCGCATCGGCTCTATGTCGCTGCCAAAAATCTGAATGCCCACGGGGCGCTCTTCGTCGTAGATGTCCAGCTTTTCGACACTTTTATCTGCGAAACGGATCAGGCCTTCGGAACTGATAAACTCCGTATAGACCACGTCCGCGCCCAGCTCCTTGCACAGCACACGGAAGGGCGGATCGCTCACGTCCTCCATAGGAGCCAGCAACAAAGGATACTCGCCGACGGGTATATTTGCAATTTTTACCAATGCAGGAACATTTACTGAACAAAATTACGAATAAATTCGTCCTCTCTGACATAGCAGAGCGCAACAGGCCCTTTTTTCCATAAGATAATGGGAAATTATCTGTAAAAAATTCGTATTTCGCCCTGTTGCAAGCCCTGCATGGTCCAAAAGAGTGATTCTGTGAACATGATTCAATTGTTGGTAGCGCGCCTTCGTGAGAGTCCCTGGATAGGGCTGTTCATCGGTATGCCCCTGTGTTTGATTTGTATGCAGATCAGTGTGGGGGGGACGGCGGTGGTTTCGGGGCTTATGGGCGGGCCTGAAGGAACCCTGATGTCAGAGGTGCTTTCGGGGAAGTTGGATGCTCACCCGCAGGGGGTTTTGTGGTTTCGTGCCTTTATGATCATCAGCCAGTGCGGGGGCTGGGGCCTGAGCGGGCTTATCATGATCTGGCTGGCGGGAGAGACCCGCACGCTTCTGTCGCTGCCCGCCGCAAAAACGCCTCCGCTGCTCCCGGCTGCCCTGGCAATGCTGACGGCCCTGCCTCTGGTGAATAGTGTGATGCTGAGCGGGGATATGTTTCCTTTTACGGCGCTGTCTCCGGACGTTGCCCAATGGATTCAGAAGGCCGAGACGGATTCGGCTGCCGTGCTGAAGACGCTGATGTCAGACCCGGGTGCGCTGGCCATCAATTTATTCATCTTTGCGCTGCTTCCGGCCTTGTGCGAGGAGGTCTTTTTCAGGGGTTTTTTGCAGCGCCAGCTCGCCCGCCTGATGCCTCCCTGGGCCGCTATTGCTGTGGGCGCATTGATATTCAGCTTTTTACACTTTCAGTTTTATGGATTTCTGGCCCGTGCGCTGCTGGGCCTGCTGCTGGGATATTTTTTGTACCGCAGCGACAGCCTCTGGCCGGGTATTCTGGCCCACGCTTCGTTTAACGGACTTTCAATTGTCGGCATGACCCTTCTGGCAGGCCGCCCTGATACTGCCGAACTGTTTTCTGAGACCTATCGTTTTCCGCTGCTGCTGGTGGCTGCATCTCTGGCGCTCACGCTGGGCATGCTGCGCTGGTTTCACCGCCTCTCACCTTCGGCCCTTCGTTCACACACCTTATGACAGCATCCAATCTTACCCGCCGGGTAATCACAGCACTCGTAGCCGTAGGCATCGTCATTCCGGCGCTGATCTGGTCGGCCTATGGCATGTGGCTGTTTTGCTTTATCGTTTCGATGGTCAGTCTCTGGGAGTTTTTCCGTGCGCTGGGCATCCAGAAACGCTCGTATTATGTCATCGGCCTGTCGGGCGGGCTGGTGATCTGGCTGGTGTGTTTGCTGCGGATCGCTGTCAGCGGCCTGGTCGAAATGCCCGCTGCGGCCCTGCTGATTCCGGCGCTGCTGATTTTGCCCGCCCTCGAACTCTTTGCCCTGTTTGATAAAAGTATGAAAACACCGGGCCAGTTGCTGGGGGCTGTTACATTGGGCTATATCTACTGTTACCTGCCTTTTTTCCTGTTTTTTCAGTTGGCGGTCCCTGAGATTGTCGAGCAATATGATTTTCGCCTGCCCCTGGGCATCCTTTGGCTGACCTGGACGCTGGATGTATTTGCCTATTTTATCGGTCGTTTTTTCGGGAAAAGACCCTTATTTCTCCGCATTTCCCCCAAAAAAACCTGGGAAGGCGCTGTGGGTTCTGCCATAGCCTGTCTTGGGATGGGCTGGCTGATGCAGACGCTGCTGGCACCGCAGGGGTATAGCTGGCTGATCATCGCCTCTATCATCTGTATCTTTTCCCAGCTGGGCGATCTGGTAGAGTCTATGTTCAAACGGAGTGTTCACCTGAAGGACTCCGGAGGTATTTTGCCGGGCCACGGCGGGATGCTCGATCGCTTTGATGGAATGTTTTTCTCCCTTCTGTTCATATATTTTTATTTTTTGGTCAAATAATTTGAAATCCTTCTAAGGGAATATGGCGCAGGATAAATGTTTAACATATTGATAATCAGCCTTGAATTCTCAGGAACCTATGGCTATTTTTGCAGGGTAAATGTAAAAGCCGACTTTTCTCTAAGATCACCTTGCAAATTTGTTAACAGATTATGGCAGAAGCTAAAGCAAACCTCAAGCAGGCGGAAAAGCACTCCGCCTATGAATCCTTCTTAGCGCGCCTCAACGAAGCTGCCGACATGACAAGCCTCGACCAGCGGTTCCGGGATATCCTGAGCGTCCCGGAACGGGTGGTTACGGTCAATCTGCCGGTAAAGCTCGACGATGGCACCACGCGGGTATTCGAAGGGTATCGCGTAGTTCACTCTTCCGTAATGGGCCCTGCCAAAGGGGGTATCCGTTACGCGCCCTTTGTGGACCTCGACGAGGTAAAAGCCCTTGCAGGCTGGATGACCCTGAAGTGTGCCCTGGTAGGCCTGCCCTATGGCGGCGCAAAAGGAGGCATCACCCTCAATCCCAAAATCCGCAGCGTGGACGAGCTGGAGCGCATCACCCGCGCCTATACCCGCGCCCTGAAGGATGTGTTTGGCGAAGACTCCGACATCCCGGCTCCCGATATGGGCACCAGCCAGCGCGAAATGGCCTGGATTTTTCATGAGTACTCCCGCATTTATGGCTATACGCCGGGCGTAGTGACAGGCAAACCCCTGCACCTGGGCGGCTCCAAAGGCCGTATCCCCGCCACCGGATGGGGCGTGATGCGCAATACCATGATGGCACTCGCAGAGATGAAGATGGACCCGCACAACACCACCTGCGCCGTTCAGGGCTTCGGAAATGTGGGTAGCTGGGCCGCCAAACTCCTACAGGACGAAGGCCTGAAAATCATCGCCATCAGCGACCACACCGGAGGTTACCACCGCCAGGAGGGTATTGATGTGCGCGAAGCAGTGAAATACACCAAGAAAAACGGCTCTCTCGAAGGCTTTTCCGGGGGCAAACGCATCTCTAATGGCGAACTTCTCGCCCTGGACGTGGACGTGCTCGTGCCTGCGGCCATCGAAAACGTGATTACGGAGTCAAATGCCGAGTTTTTGCAGGCCCGCATCATCGTGGAGGGAGCCAATGGTCCTATTTCGGCTAATGCGGACTCTATTCTCGATGAAAAAGGGATCCTGATCATCCCCGATATCCTCGCCAACTCTGGCGGTGTGATTGTGTCCTACTTCGAGTGGGTGCAAAACCGCCGCGGACACTATTATTCCGAAGAGGAAATCCAGGCCAAAACTGCCCCGATCCTCAGCGACGCCTTCCACCGCGTGTGGAATACCCATGTCGAATACAAATGCTCCATGCGCATCGCCGCCTATATCGAGGCGATCCAGCGACTGGCCACAGGAATTGACCTCGAAGGCAACTTCTGAGTACCCTCATTCGAATCAGCAGCCCGTGAGCGCGTTTTCATGCTCACGGGCTTTTTTGTGAGATTTCCCATGCAAGAGGCCAGCTAAATCCGTCTTTTTACATCGGATATAATATTTGATATTCGGATAAATATTCATGTTGAATATCCGAATATCAGAACAATGAAACGGAGCCTCTGTTTGCCTATTTTCTTCCTGTCGCTGCTCTGGCTGCCAGCTCAGGTTTCATATACATCAGCCTTTTACCCGGCTGCGGGCAATCCCGGCGGTGTTAATCTGGAGGCAGATTTCACCCAGACCAGCTGGACTGTGCTCCTCAATGGGTCGCTCACTTCCAACCAATGGTCTTCGCCTGTAAGCTTACCCTTTTATTTTGAGTTTTTCGGGCAGCAGGTCACAGGCGTCAAAGCTACCGCCAACGGCTTACTCACATTTACCACAGCGGCTACGCAGGTGCCGGGCAACAACAGTTCCCTGCCCACCTCGGCCCTTCCCGACAAAACCATTGCCTGTTTCTGGGAAGAATTCAGCACCAGCCCGCCCACAGGCACCAATGACCAGGTGCAGACACGGGTTTTCGGCACGGCGCCCAACCGCCAGTTCTGGATCCGGTGGAGTTCTTTCGAATGGGGGCCTTGCAGTTTCGCATTTGTCGCGGTGGTGCTGGACGAAACGACCTTTAAGGTACACCTGGTAGATATGTATGGCAGCCTGACGAGCAACCAGGTTACTTCGACGGTAGGCCTTCAGCGGGCTTCCAATTTTGCTGTGCAGAGCGGGGGCAATACAATCGCCCTCAGCGGTGCCGGATCGAGCTACACCGACAACAGTTATTACACCTTCACACCTTATATTATACCGCCGCAGGATCTTGTGCCGGTTGCGCTGATCAGTCCTGCGGGTGATGGCTGCGACCTGGGCCTCGAAACAGTGAGCCTGCGATTTACCAACCAGGGACAACTCGACGCTACGGGCATCCAGGCTTCCTTTTCAGTAGATGGCGGCACGCCCAGCCCATTAGAGAATGTACCCGGCAACCTGGGTGCAGGGGATTCGCTCACATACACCTTCACCAACAAGGCCAACCTCAGCACACCCGGCCAGCATACCCTCAAAGTCTGGGTAAAAGTAGCGGGAGATGCCAACGCAGCCAATGACACCCTTACCCGGAGCCTCATTCATGTGCTTCAGGTATCCTCTTTTCCCTATCGCCAGACCTTCGAAGCGGGCCAAGGCGGATGGATGGCAGGCGGGGTAAACAGCAGCTGGGAAATGGGTATCCCGGCGAAACCGCGCATCCAGGGGGCAGCTTCCGGGCAAAAAGCCTGGGTTACGGGCCGCATTAATCCCTACAACAACCTCGAAAACTCCTGGGTCATCAGCCCCTGCTTCGATCTTGCCAATACCGGCACCGATGTCTGGATAGGCATGAAAGTGTGGTGGGAGTCTGAGACCGGGCAGGACGGTGCCATGATTCAGGGCAGCGCCGACGGTGGTACTACCTGGGTTACGCTGGGCAGTCCCAACCAGCCCGAATGGTACAACAGCAACTTTATCGGCAGCCAGCCCGGCGGGCAGGCCTCCGGATGGAGTGGCCTTCTGGCTTCGGGCACAGGCCCCGGCGGCTGGACACCTGTCATCTGCAAGCTGCCCGCCAGCCTTGCAGGGCAGCCTTCGGTCCGCTTCCGCGTCGTTTTTGCCTCCAACGCCGCAACCAATTCCGATGGATTTGCCTTCGACGATGTGATCATCGGCACGCCGCCCGTGGTAGAGCTGGGAGCGAGCGGATACTTTTGCCAGAACCATGTGCTGAGCGCAGGCGGCCCGAACTATACATATCTCTGGTCCACCGGAGCGACTACGCCCGCCATTACCCTCGTAAATACAACAGGAAGCGCCATCAACCAGAACCTCATCACTGTGCGGGTGCAGGACAGCACCGGACTTTTCCGCCGCGACAGCATCCTCGTGTCCATGACAGTGCCGCTCTCCACTTCTACCGCCTCCACGACCCAGATCAACTGCTACGGCCAGAGCACGGGTGCCATTGACATTCAGGTAGCGGGGGGATTAAGTCCGCTCTATTATGCCTGGAGCAATGGCGCGACCAGCCAGGACCTTTCGGGGCTGCCCGCCGGGACCTATAGCGGCACCCTCAGCGATGCCAATGGGTGCAGCATTCCGCTGCCTCAGATCACCCTTACCCAGAATACCGCTATTCAGCTGCAAACGCCAGTGATTTCCGACGTGAGTTGCTATGGCCTGACAGATGGCAGCATCAGTGCCAGTGCCACAGGGGGTGTGGGTGGCTATACCTATAGCTGGAGCACCGGCACGGGCGGCAATATCCTCAACGGACTCGCTGCCGGGGCCTATATCCTGACCGTACAAGATGCATTAGGCTGCGAAAAAGCCATTCAATATACCGTTGACCAGCCAGACAGCCTCATCGTTGCGGCGGGACTGGTGGTGGCGGCAAGCTGCCCCGGGTCTTCCGACGGGCGCGTGAAACTGGAGATCAGCGGCGGAACGACACCTTATTATATAAGCTGGAGCAACGGAGACAGCGGCGACAGCCTTTACACACTGGCTCCGGGCAGCTATGATGCCGAGATCGTGGATGCCCGTCATTGCCCGGCGGCTATATCGGGAATCGAAATTGCCTATACCGATACCCTTCCCCGGAGTGGATTTGACTACGATTTCAGTGGCGGAACGGTAGGCTTTCAGGATACCTCTTCCGGGGCAAAATCCTGGTTCTGGGACTTTGGCGATGGCTTTACCAGTACCCAGGCCAATCCCGTACATACCTTTGCCAGCAACGGCGTGTTTCAGGTAAAGCAAGTGGTGATCAATGACTGCGGCACCGATACGAGCTATGCGAGCATCGAGATGACAAAGTCGGGTATCGGCACCGCAGCAGACTTCGGCATGCGGGTATATCCGAATCCGGGACAGGGGCAACTCTGGATCAGCCTCAGCAAAGCTCTCCCTGCGCCGGGGGAACTGCGCATCCTTACCACCGATGGCCGCATCCTGCACCGCCTGGAAATCGCCGCCGGAACGACCGAGATTACCTGCCATCCGGACCCCGCTCCTGCAGCAGGCATGTATATTCTTCAATTGATTCAGGGCAATACCCGAAACCAGACACTGATCGAAATACAATAAAATACCATGTCAGGCACAGACCGCCGCAACCTGCTCTTGGTCTGTTTGATTACCGCATCTCTTTTTTCCTCCGCACATGAACCCCAGGACTGGAGAGACCATCTCAAGTCTTTTTCAAGTCAGCTCTATATTGAAGAAAACCGGGGTCAGTTTGATGAGTCTATTCATTATCAGGCTTTTATGCAGGGTCGGCAGGTCCGTTTTCTGAAGGATGGGATCAGTGTGGCCCTGGTAAAAGAAAGCAAAAGGGCCAAAAAAATCGGCTATGAATGGATGAATGAAAACGAATCGGAATATACTGGCCTCGTTTTTACCTCCCGCTTTCTGGGCACCCGCGAAGAATGTACGCCTGCCGGGACTGGGCTTTTACCGGGTGAAATTCATTATTTTAAAGGAAACACAGCCGTCAG
>RDXT01000875.1 GCA_004292985.1 Bacteroidota bacterium | reverse complement strand
GCCTGCTCATTGTTGGCGAAAGCAAGAAATATGACTGGAATTGTTGACATGCCGAATAATACGAAACACTAAGTAAGGCAGCCCATCCTTGCGAGGCAAGTATTTTTCGAATATGACAGTTATTTCATCAGGAAACGTGCTGTAAATACCTTACCCTCAGGCGAAAAGGCCCTGATCTGATACAACCCTGCGGCCATTCCCCGGAGCGGAACCGCGATTCTGCCGGAAGTTTCGCGCGTCCATCCGGCAAGGGGTGCCTGCCTTCCTTTCGAATCCCAGAGGCTGATGCTACGAATCTCCGTATCAGACAGCAGGTACAGCCATTCGCCTGCGGGATTGGGATAGATGCCTTGCCGTTTTTCTCCGGCAGCGGCCTGGGGCAGCTCTTCCTGCGGTCCGAGGGGATAGGCCGCCAAAGCAGCCTGTATGGCATCGTAGATATTCAGCAGGCCGAAGCCGGTGGCATCGTCAAATCCCGGCGCAGCCAGATCAGTGGCAGACGTAGTCAGCAGGGTGCGTATTTCCAGTTCCGTGAGGTAGGGAAACAGCGAAAGCAGCAGCGCCGAAGCCCCTGATCCTAAGGCAGTTGCAGTAGATGTGCCTCCAAAATAGCGCGTATAGCTGATGTTCGCCAGATCGCCCGCAGCCCCTGACACATTAAAGCCATTCGCACCCATGCGGTCGAGGGTATATACATTGGCGACGGCACCCGAAGAGGGGGCTACCAGGTCCAATTGTGGCCCCTGGTTGGCATACGGCGCGGGAAGGCCGTTCATATCCACGGCCCCCATCGCGAGTACCTGCGGTAGGCTGGCCGGAAAGCCCACACAAGACGCATTATTGCCCGCCGCAAACAGCATTACCGTGCCCAGCCCGCCCCTACCCAGGCTGTGCCCGTCGGTGATCGCCTGGGTAATGACCGGAAAAGGGTTGTTCAGACAGGTGTAAATGGCCCATGCATTACACATCACATCTGCGCCATTTTGCCAGCCCAGGTTGATCCCATCGGCAAACTGCGAAAGGGTAATGGTCAGGTCGAAAGGCATATACACGGGTAACAGCTTTACCCCTGGTGCTACACCTTTGATTCCCAAGGAATTATGAGAAGCGGCGATCAGCCCTGCAATGGCCTGGCCGTGACCATCCTGCGGGATCAGAGGCACACCTGAGCCGCCGGGATAAATGGAAAAACCTGTCAGCACGCGGCTGTTTCCTGCCGCATCTTCGAGGTCTTCGTGGGCTTCCACGCCTTCATCAAAAATACCCACATGCACCGAAGAATCGCCCAGCGTGACCAACCAGGCTTCGGGTGCATCTATGTCTATGTCGGGCGTAGCGTATTGACCATCAATCCATTGGCCTGTATTCTCCAGCGCAAACTGAAAAGGGAACAGTGGATCAGCAGCCGGGACTGCCTCCACCATAAAATCAGGATGCGCCCATGCACATAAGCCCGAAAGGGCCAGCGCCTCCGAAAAAGGAATCACCTGCTGTATGTCAGGCAATTCGAAAAATAAAACCTGCGTCTGGGTAAAGAAAGGACCTGCGGCCTGGTAGCCGAGTGCCAGGGCCTCTATCTGGGATAGATAGCTGCTGTTCAATGGTTTACAAACAACCCGGTGCGTTAATCCGGCAAACAGACCATCGGGCAGGCGCAGGCCATAGCTGGCACTCCGGAGCAGGCTGGTATCTGTCAGCACCTCCTCTGCCCAGGCCTGCGGGCTAAGGGCAGAGGAGGTATCGAATGTCAGAATAACCCTGTCCGAAACGTCGCATTTCAGCGGAGCCACTGACAGCAGTCCGGGCAAGTTTTCGCGCAACAGCAGGCGGAAAGGCAGTTCGCTGTCAAAATGCAGCACCAGCGAATGAGAATCCGGCTGAAGCACAAGCCAGTCATCTCCGGCGCGGTAGCGGAGAGATTGTGCCTCTATTCGCAGGAAAGCGGTGAATACCAGGCAGGTACATGCAAATCGAAGTAACATGGGTTGTATAAAAAGACATTCCTCCGGGAATCTTATTAAGAACCCAATATTACATCTAAAAGTTCAGCCAGGATAAAGCCAGGGTTATCTTCCCTGTTTTTACTTGCTTTTTTCCAGTTCCTTGATTTGCTCAAAAAGCTCGTCTTCATCGCCATCGGCATAGGAAGTGTGCTGGTACACCACTTTGCCATTGCCATCGAGGAGGAAGGTATGGGGAATGTTGACCACGTTCATGGCGCGTTTGAGGTCGCTGTTTTCATCCACATAGATGTCATAGGCCCAGCCCATGCCCATCACGAGGCTACGGATGCCGAGGCTG
>RDXT01000874.1 GCA_004292985.1 Bacteroidota bacterium | reverse complement strand
GAAAGGCGTGGCTGAGGTTAAAAACCCCTCGCACATTCACCTGATACATGCGGTCGAGGTCGGCGACCTCTGTGCTGAGCATCGTCCCCACACCGCCGACACCGGCATTGTTTACCAGCACATCGAGGCGTGGGACCTGGGCCAGGACATGGGCTGCCAGGGCATCGCAGGCCGCAGCATCGCTGACATTCAGGGGCAGAAACTGCACATCGAGACCCTCCTGCCGCAACCGGGTGGCCTGGGCCTCTCCCGCTTCGGGGTTGATATCGGTGAGGAACACACGCGCGCCTGCGCGGGCAAAGAGTTCTGTAATGGCCAGTCCGATGCCGGAAGCAGCGCCGGAAACGAGGGCGGTTTTGTCAGTGAGAAAAAACATAGCAGCAGTCATTAGACATATACCTACAAATAAAGCCCGGCGCGATACAATTACAAATGTGAAGATTGACAAAGCAATGCACACATCTACGCAAAGGGGCGACACGGCAGATCAGGACTGCGACACAGGGGCTTTTCCGGGCCAGAATGCGGTATGTTTTTCGCACCTATCTCTGTAACCAACAAACGATTATCCGCCATGCCAAAAATCTACTTCACCGCCTTGTTCCTCTTTCACCTGCTCAGCCTCTCTGCTGCCGATCTCGCAGTTACGATGGAGGAGGAAATTTTCAGCATCGAAATCCCCGGACGGGTTGCCCGCACGGCCTTCAAAGGCCAGCATGAGTTCCGCAACCTGCCCAATGCGCCCGTAACGCTCTATATTTACTTCACCCAGGGTGAAGGCCCGCTGGTTTTTACCCAAGTGCCGGTCGAAGCGGGCAAACTTACCCGCTACCACCTCGCGATGGGCGAGGAGGGCTACCAGCTTCAGTTTTCGGGTAGCGATCTGCTGGCCCGGCAGGCTCCTTCGGCTCCGGCTGTTATTCCAGTGCCTTCGTACCAGAGCTACCACGAGGACCCTTATGAGGACGACGCCGAGTTGATGGCAGATCTGATGCGCGAACTTTCGTATAAAAGCGGCGACAATTCCCGCCTTGCGCTGATGCGCCAGGTGCTGCCCGGAATGCGTATCCGCAGCAGCGATGTGCTGAGCCTCATGCAGTTACTGTCGTTTGAATCGAACCGCAAGGCCCTCGCCATAGAAGCCTGCGGACAGGTGATTGACCCTCAGAATTACTTTCTCGTCAGCAAGGCTTTTCACTTTTCCGGCTCTGTGGAAGAGGTCGCCCGTCAGATGATCGCCCGCGGTCCAATGTTTTCGGCTGACGAAGGATATACCTATCCTGCTGCGGAGGCCGACTTTGTGCGCGCATTGGAAGTCCTTGGTGATCAACCCTTTGAGCAGACCCGCCTGCTGATGGGTAAATGGATCATCTTGTCCATGCCCCTCGACAGCCGCCAGGTAGCCCGGATTATGCGGCGCTTCAACTTCGACTCCTCCCGCCTGGAAATCGCTAAATTTGCCTGGCCCCATGTGCTGGATCCCCGCCGCTATTTTACCGTCTCCAGTTCCTTTGACTTTGAAAGCAATGCGGCTCAGCTTCAGGCTTTTACGTCCCGATCGAGATAACCCTGCCCCCTGTCTGACTACAACCGAGGCTCCTGCAAAGGGGCCTTTTTTGTTTTAAAACTTAACACAGCCTTTTCCCTCTGTATAGCGGCATTCTGTATCTTTCGCCCACAAAGCTGACTGAACCCCAATCCTCATCTGCCATGCCCCGCGCCCTGCTGATCCTGTTGCTGTTTGTGTTTTCCTGCCGCAGTCCCGAAGATGCCCGCTGGGTGCCCGTGGCCCCTGCCGGAGACCGCTATTGTCAGATAGATCCCGCCGGAGAGACCATTTTGCCCAATGGCCGCATCCTCACGCCCTATGGCCGCACGCTGACCGTGGCCCCGCACCCCTACGGACTTACCCTCAGCCCCGATGGCCTTACAGCCGTTACCGCTAACTCCGGAACCAGCCCCATTTCGATCTCCATTATCCGGAATATTCTGGGCGAGAACCCTGAGATACAGCAGATTCCGGAGGGTGCCCAAAGCGATGCAGGCATCCTGGCTTCTGTCTTTATGGGCCTCGCCATTTCCCCCGATAACCAGACCCTCTATGTCGCAGGCGGGCAGGAGAATAAGGTGTTTGTTTTCAATTTGCAAACGGGCAAAAAAACAGGTGAAATCGGTTGTAAATCAGGTAGTTATGAGGACGGATACATTGGCGATATGGTTCTCAGCCGCGATGGCAAACGCCTCTACGCGGTGGACCAGGCGGGCTTCCGGATGCTGGTGATAGATACGGAAAAACAGCAGGT